>JAQGMU010000107.1 GCA_028292195.1 Ramlibacter sp.
TCGCCACCGGGGAAGGAGCGTTCTTCGACGTAGCCGAGCAGCAGGTCGGCATCGGTCACCGTGGGGTCGGTGCCGCCGCGGCCATAGCAGGCCGGGCCCGGCGCGGCGCCGGCGCTGCGCGGCCCCACGGCCAGCAGGCCGAGCTTGCTCCTGGCGGCGATGCTGCCGCCGCCGGCGCCGATCTCGATCATGTGGATCGACTGGATCTTCAGCGGGAAGCCGCTGCCCTTGCGGAAGCGCTCGTGCCGCGCCACCTCCAGTTCATTGGCGATCTGCGGCTGGCCGTCCGGGATCAGGCACAGCTTGGCGGTGGTGCCGCCCATGTCGAAAGACAACACGCTGCGCTCGCCGGCGGTGCGGGCGTATTCGGCGGCGGCCACGGCACCGGCCGCGGGGCCGGATTCGATCAGGCGCACCGGCGTGCGGGCAGCGCTGCTGCTGGGAACCACGCCGCCGCTGGACGTCATCCAGAGCAGCTGGCTCTTGACGCCGCGCTGGCCGAGCTCGCGCTCCAGGTGGTCGACGTGCTGCACCATCAAGGGCCGGGTGTAGGCGTTGGCGACAGTGGTGGAAGCGCGGTCGTATTCGCGCACCTCGGGACAGACGCTGGACGACAGCGACACCGAGACGTCCGGTGCGTGCCTGGCCAGGAGCTCGCCGATGCGCTGCTCGTGGGCCGGATACTTGTAGGCATGCAGCAGGCAGACGGCGACCGACTTGATGCCGTGCTCCACCAGCCGGGCGGTAATCCGCATCACGCCTTCTTCGTCCAGCGGCGTGACCACCGCGCCGTGCGCGGTGACCCGCTCGGCCACGCCGTAGCAGCGGTCCCGCGGAACCAGCGGCTCGGGGTACTGGATGCGCAGGTCGTACAGGTCGTAGCGGCCCTCGGTGCGGATGCGCAGCATGTCCTGGAAGCCATCGGTGGTGATGAAGGCGGTGTCCACGCCCTTGCGCTCCAGCACCGCGTTGGTCACGACGGTGGTGGCGCCCAGGATCTGCAGCGCGCCTTCGTCGGGGCGCGCGCCCTTGCCCTTGCGCACCTTGGCCAGCAGTTCGTCGACGCCCTGCAGCACGGCGCGCGCCGGCGCATCGGGCGTGCTGAGCACCTTGTGCAGCAGGATGGAGCCGTCGTCGTCGGAGAAGGCGAAGTCGGTGAAGGTGCCGCCCGTGTCGAATGCGAGTTTCATGTGTTGGTTTCCCTAGGAATTCAGTGGATGCCGACGGCGTGCCCGGCGGAGCGTTCCAGCACGCGGCCGGTCATGAAGAGTTCGCCGAGGTCGGTGTGGCTGACCTCGGAAGCGGGGCTGTCCCAGATCACCTTGCCCAGGCGCAGCACCACGGCCCGTTCGGCCGCTTCCATCGCCTTGCGGGTGTTCTGCTCCACCAGCAGGATGGTGCGGCCGCCCTGGTGCAGGCGCTTCAGTTCGTTGAAGACCAGCGTGATGGCCTGCGGCGAGAGTCCGACCGAGGGCTCGTCGACCAGCAGGATCTCGGGCCTTCGCAGCACGGCCATCGCCATCTCCAGCAACTGCTGCTCGCCGCCGGACATGTTGCCGGCGAATTCGTTGCGGCGCGTGTGGAGGATGGGGAACAGGTCGTAGGCGTGCTTTCGCTCGCCCGCCACGTCGCCGCCGCTGATGGTGTAGGAAGCCATCTCCAGGTTCTCGTCCACCGTCATCAGCGGGAAATTGCAGCGGCCCTGCGGCACGTAGCCGAAACCGGCGGCGAGAAACTGCTTGGGCTTGCGCCCGCCCATTTCCTGGCCGCGCCAGTTGATGGAGCCGGCCTTGTGCGTGGTCATGCCGTACAGGGTCTTCAGCAGCGTCGACTTGCCGGCGCCGTTCGGGCCCAGCAGGGCGACGAACTCGCCCTTGCGGACATCGAGGCTGACGTCCTGCAGGATGTCCAGGTGGGCATAGCCGGCCACCAGGTTGCGGATGCGCAGGGCGGGTTCCTGGTCCATGGGTTCAACCTCCGAGGTAGGCATCGATGACTTCCGGGTTGCGCACGATCGCCTCGGGGGTGTCGTCCGCCAGCTTCCTGCCCTGGTGCAGCACGATGACCCGGTGGCTCAGCTTCATCAGCACGTCGGTGTTGTGCTCGATCACCAGGAAGGTGATGCCGAACCTGCGGTTGGCCGCCTCGATGCTGGCGATCACCTTCTCGATCAGGATCGGGTTGATGCCGGCCAGCGGCTCGTCGAGCAGCACGAGTTCCGGCTCCGGCATCAGCATGGTCGCGAACTGCAGCAGCTTCTGCTGGCCGCCGGACATGTGGCCGGCCGGCAGGTGGGCGACGCGCGACAGACCGGAGATCTCGATCAGTTCCCTGGCCCGTTCGCGCAGCGCCCTCACCCGGGCCCGCGACGCGCGGCCGATGGAGAAGGTGCTGGCCACGCCGGGGAAGCGGCTCATCTGCCCCGCCAGGATCAGGTTGTCTTCCGAGTTCATGCTCTGGAACACCACCGTCTTCTGGAAGCTGCGCAGGAGGCGCCCTTCGCGGGCGATGCGGTGCATCGGCCAGCCCGTGATGTCGGTGCCCTTGAGCAGCACCTTGCCGGCGTCGCTGGCCTGCAGGCCGGTGCAGCAGTCGAACAGGGTGGACTTGCCGGAGCCGTTGGGGCCGATCAGCCCGCAGACCTCGCCGGCGGCGACGTCGAAGTCGACCCCTTGCAGCGCCGGCACGCCGCCGTAGTTCTTGCGCAGGCCCTGCACGCGCAGGATCGGTTGCTTAGCGGGCATCTTCGGCTCCCTGCGGCGCGGCGGGGGCGATCTCGGCCAGGGGCTCGTCCTTCAGGCCCAGGCGGGACAAGGCATCCGCCGCCTTCTCGAGCAGGGGCGACAGGCCCTGCGGGAACAGGAACACCAGCACCAGCAGCACGATTCCATACAGGATCATCCGCAGCTCCGGGGTGATGCGCAACGCCTCCGTCAGGGCGACGAACAGGAAGCTGCCGACGATGGCGCCCGGGATGCGGCCCAGACCGCCGCCCAGCACGATGATCAGCACCGTGTTGGAGTAGTACATCTGGAACACCAGCGGGCTCACCACCGTCTCGTACTGCGCGTAGAGGCTGCCGCCGAAGCCGGCGAAGGCGGCGCTGAGCATGAACACCAGCAGCTTGTAGGTCCAGGTCGGGATGCCCAGCGATTCGGCCAGCACCTCGTTGTCGCGGATCGCCACCATGCAGCGGCCGGCCGGCGAGCGCACCAGCGCCACGAAGGCGACGGTGGCCAGCACCGCGACGGCCAGGACCAGGTAGAAGTAATGCGGGATCTGGACGATGGTCAGCACGTGCTCGCCCCAGCCGAACTTCGGCCGGGCCACGCCCGACAGGCCCATGTCGCCGCGGGTCAGCCCGACCCAGTTCTTGGCGACGGCCTGGGCGATCACCACCAGGCCCAGCGTGCACATCACGAACGAGGTGGCGCGCAACCGCAATGCCGGAATGCCCAGTGGCAACGCGATCAGGCCGGCGATGACGCCGGCGCACAGGAAGTTGAAGACGAAGCCGGTGCCGAAGTGCACGCCGAGCACCGCCGACGCATAAGCGCCGATGCCGAAGAAGACGCCCTGCGCCAGCGACAGCATGCCGGTGTAGCCGAGGATCAGGTTCAGGCCATGGGCCGGCAGCAGGAAGATCATCGCCAGCACCAG
>JAQGMU010000127.1 GCA_028292195.1 Ramlibacter sp.
CGCGCGTGCAGTACGCCTTGGTGATGCCCAGGATGTAGTGCAGCATGCCCGGCCCGACGCCGGCGCCGGCGGAGGCATTGCCGGCCACGCAGTTGCTGGAGGTCACGTACGGGTAGGTGCCGTGGTCCACGTCCAGCAGCGTGCCCTGCGCGCCTTCGAACAGCAGGTTGTCGCCGTGGATGTGGGCTTCATTCAGCTCGCGCGAGACGTCGGCCATCATGGGGCGGATGATCTCGCCGTGGCGCAGCGCCTCGTCCAGCACCGCCTGGTAGTCCAGGGGCTGGGCGTGCAGGTATTGCGTCAGCATGAAGTTGTGCAGCTCCATCAGCTCCTTCAGCTTCTCGGCGAAGCGCTCCGGATGCTTCAGGTCCTGCACGCGCAGCGCGCGGCGCGCGATCTTGTCCTCGTAGGCGGGGCCGATGCCGCGGCCGGTGGTGCCGATCTTCTCGGCGCCGCCCTCCTCCCGCTTGGTCTCCCGCGCGATGTCCAGCGCCGCATGGAAGGGCAGGATCAGCGGGCAGGCCTCGCTGATGCGCAGCCGCGACCTGACTTCCACGCCGGCCCGTTCCAGTCCGGTGATCTCTTCCAGCAGCTTGGCGGGAGACAGCACCACGCCGTTGCCGATGTAGCACTTGACGCCCGGCCGCATGATGCCGCTGGGAATCAGGTGCAGCGCCGTCTTCACGCCGTTGATCACCAGCGTGTGGCCGGCGTTGTGGCCGCCCTGGAAGCGCACCACGCCCTGGGCCATTTCGGTCAGCCAGTCGACCAGCTTGCCCTTGCCTTCGTCGCCCCACTGGGTGCCGACCACGACCACGTTGCGGCCCTTCGTCTTCGTCATGACAGATCGCTCTTCGAAAAGAAAATGAATGGGGTTCAGAGGCCGCGGACGGCCCAGCGGCCGGCCGCGTCGCGCGCCAGTTCGCGGTCGCAGTGGAACTCGTCCACTTCGCTTTCGTGGCCCGGCAGCACGCAGACCACGGTCTCGCCCTGGCGGCGCAGGGCGGCGATGGCGGCCCGCAGGTCGGCCGCGTCGGGGCCGCTGTCCAGCCAGGGCGCGCGGATGGCGGCCTTCAGGGCGCGCTTCGAGGCCACGCCCACCAGTTCCTTCACGTCCAGGCTGAAGCCGACGGCGGGGCGATTGCGGCCGAACACGGCGCCGACCTCGTCGTAGCGGCCGCCGCGCACCAGGGCGTCGCTGGCGCCCGGCGTGTAGATGCCGAAGCGCATGCCGCTGTAGTAGGCGTAGCCGCGCAGGTCGGCCAGGTCGAAGCGGATGGCGGCGCCCTGCACGTGGCCGGCCAGCCATTCCAGGTGCTGCAGCGCCTCGCGGATCGCGGGCGCGTCCGGCAGCGCCTTGCGCGCCTGCGCCAGCACGCGCGCGTCACCGTACAGGGAGATCAGCGCCTGCAGGCTGCCGCGGGTGGCGGCGGGCAGCGCGCGCGTCAGGTCGGCCAGCTCGGTGGCGTCCTTGGTGGCGAGCGCCGCGTGGATCTGCGCGAGCCGCGGCGCTTCCAGGCCGTGGCCGGCCAGCAGCGCGCGCACGATGCGGGCATCGGCCATGTCGACGGTGAGCGGTTCGACCTTGGTCGCCTTCAGGCAATCCAGGGCGAGCAGCAAGGCCTCGAGGTCGGCTTCCAGGCCGGCGTGGCCGTAGATCTCGGCGCCGAACTGCAGCGGCTCGCGGGTGGCGTGCGGGCGGTCCGGGCGGGTATGCAGTACCGGGCCGCAGTAGCACAGGCGGGTCACGCCCTGGCGATTGAGCAGGTGGGCGTCGATGCGGGCGACCTGGGGGGTGGTGTCGGCGCGCAGGCCCAGCATGCGGCCGGAGAGCTGGTCCACCAGCTTGAAGGTCTGCAGCCCGAGCGCTTCGCCGGTGCCGGTGAGGAGCGACTCGAGATGCTCCAGCATGGGCGGCATCACCAGCTCGTAGCCGTAGCCACGCGCGGTGTCCAGCAGCTCGCGGCGCAGTTCTTCGATGTGCCGGGCCTCGGAAGGCAACACATCGGCGATGTGATCCGGCAGGACCCAGGCGGACATTTGAAGAATGCGGGGCTGTTAAAAACGTGATTCTACGCGGGCGCGGATTACGGTTGACTTCGCCGGCGGGGTCGCTTCCGCGAACCCACCCTACGGGGCCGGATAGCTGCGTAGGGTGGGTTCGCGCAGCGACCCCACCGCCCGGGGTCAGAGCACCATCCAGAGCGTCAGCAGCCCCAGCACGATGCTCACCAGCCCGAAGAACCGTACCTGCCCATCCCGCAGCCGCAGCAGCTGCTCGAACGTCCGCCGCCAGCCGCCCGGGGAGAGCAAGGGGAAGATCCCCTCGAACACCAGCATCAGGGCCACGGCGGCCCAGAGGACGTTCCAGTCCAACGCACGCTACCGGCGCGGGCCGGCCGCGGGCGCCGCCGGCGCGCTGGCGCCCGCACCGCCATTGCGGAAGGCGCGGAAGAAGTCGGTACTGTTCGGGTCCAGCACCATCACGTCGCTCTTCTTGTTGAAGGTCGACTTGTAGGCCTCGAGGCTGCGGTAGAACTGGGCGAAGCTCGGGTCGCGGCCGAAGGCCTCGGCGTAGGTCGCCGCCGCCAGGGCATCGCCCTCGCCCTTGATCTTCTGGGCGTCGCGGTAGGCATTGGCAACGGCCACCTCGCGCTGGCGGTCGGCGTCGGCGCGGATCTTCTCGCCCTCGGCGGCGCCGGTGGAGCGCAGCTCGTTGGCGACGCGCTTGCGCTCGGCTTCCATGCGGCGGTAGACCGATTCGGTGATCGCGTCGACGTAGTCGGCGCGCGTGATGCGCACGTCGACGACGTCCACGCCCCAGGGCTTGGCGCCCTTCACGACTTCCAGCACTTCGCGCTTGACGTCGGCCACCACCTGTTCGCGCTTGATCGACAGCAGCTCGCGCACCGTGCGGCGGTTCACTTCCTCCTGGAAGGCGTTGCGCACCACGCGATTGAGCTGATTCGCGCCCGCCGTTTCATCGAGGCCGACGTTGCGGATGTACTGCGACGGGTCGGAAATGCGCCAGCGCACGTACCAGTCGATCACCACCCGCTGCTTTTCGGCGGTCAGCATCGGCTCGGTGTCCACGCTGTCCAGCGTGAGCAGGCGCTTGTCGAGGTAGCTGACGTTCTGCAGCGGCGGCGGCAGCTTGAAATTCAGGCCCGGCTGGATGATCACGTCCTTGATCTGGCCGAAGGCGTAGACCACGCCGAACTGGCGCTGGTCGACGACGAACAGCATGGAGCTGAGCAGCGCGACGGCCACCAGCAGGGTGGAAACGATGAAGCCGATTCTGTTCATTTGATGTTTCCCGGGCTCAGCGCGATTCGCGCTCGCGGCTGCGGCCGCTGTCGCGGCTGCGCGCATCGGCGGCGGC
>JAQGMU010000145.1 GCA_028292195.1 Ramlibacter sp.
TCACGCTGCACCAGCTCGCGCTGCATCCGAAGCAATGGGTCAAGGTGCGCGCCGAGCCGGCCAAGGTGAAGGCGGCGTTCGAGGAAGGCATCCGCCACGAAGCGCCGTTCCAGGTCACCTTCCGCACCACCGTCGGCGAGGTCGAGCTGTCCGGCGTGAAGCTCGAGCCCGACATGAAGATCGGCGCCTTCATCGGCGCCGGCAACCGCGACCCGCGCTTCTGGGAGCGGCCCGACGAATTCGACATCGACCGCCCCGCGCTCCCGGGCACGCACCTCGCCCTCGGCGTCGGCATCCACACCTGCCTGGGCCAGATGATCGCGCGCGCCGAGTCGGAGGCGCTGGTCGGCGCCCTCGCGCGCCGCGTCAAGTCCATCGAACTCGCCGGACCGGTCACGTACCGGCCGATCAACCAGATGCGGACGATCAACACCATGCCGGTGCGCATCGTGCCCGCCTGACACCCAAGGAATCCTTCATGGCCAATCGTCTCCAGGGCAAGGTCGCCGTCATCACCGGCGCCGTCTCCGGCATGGGTCTCGCCGCCTGCGAGCTGTTCGTCGCCGAGGGCGCGAAAGTCGTCGTCGCCGACGTGCAGGAGGACAAGGGCATCGCGCTCGAGCGCCGCCTGGGCGACAGCGTGTCCTTCATCCGCTGCGACGTGCGCAGCGAGGCCGACGTGCGCGCCGCGGTCGAGCGCGCGGTGAAGAAATTCGGCGGCCTCGACGTCATGTACCACAACGCCGCCAGCACCGGCGATGTCGCCACGCTGGAGGACATGACCGTCGAAGGCTGGGACGACACCCAGGCCATGCTGCTGCGGGCCAACATGCTGTGCGTCAAGCACGCGGTGCCGGCCCTGAAGCAGCGGGGCGGCGGCTCCATCATCCTGGTCTCCTCCGCCGCCCCCGTGGCGCTCGGCGGCTCCGGCCCCTACGCCTACACGGTGGGCAAGGCCGGCGTGATCGCGATGGGCCGGTTCGCGGCGCTGCAGCTGGGGCCGCATTTCATCCGCGTCAACACGCTGGTGCCCGGCGGCTTCGCCACCTCGATCTGGAGCGGCCACGTGCACGGCGACGCGAAGCTGGGGGACGAGATCTCCCAGAACATGAACATGGATTACTTCGCGCGGATGCAGCCGATCCCGCGCGCCGGCAAGGTGTCGGACGTCGCGGAAACGGCCCTGTTCCTGGCCAGCGACGCATCGAGCTTCATCACGGGCGTGACCCTGCCGGTCGACGGCGGCCTGACGCTGCACCGCAAGTGGGAAGCCACGGCGGAAGGCCAGCTGGAAGCGGTGCGCAAGTCGCAGGCTTCGGCCCGCGGCTGAAAGGGACAAGCCGCATGTACACGATCATCGACAAGTGGGCTTCGCGGGCAGCGGGCTTCCTGCTGTTCTGCCTGATGCTGCTGACGTTCCTGGACGTCGCCGGCCGCAACCTGATCAACCGGCCGGTGAGCGGCACCTCGGAGCTCACCGAGCTGATGCTCGCGTCCGTCATCTTCCTGATGCTGCCGCGGGTGGCGATCGCCGGCCAGCACATCGTCATCGACCTGGTCGACGCGATGGTTCCCAAGGCCGCCATCGCCTGGCTGGACGCGTTCGCCGCGTTGCTGGGCGTGGTGATGTTCGGGCTGATCTCCTGGCAGGTTGCCGTGATGGCCGGCAAGGCCCTCGGCTACGAGGACAAGACGCCCACGCTGCACATCCCGCTCGGACCCATCCTCTACTGCATGTCCGCCTTCGCCGCGCTGGTGACCATCGCCTTTGCGTACGCGATGGTGAACGCGATGCGTGGCGTGACCGTCACGGTCGCCGCGGACGGGCCCACCCACGAGATCGCCGAACACGGCGCCATCTGAAGGAGAACGGCACATGGCAGCTGCACTGGCGGGTTTCGGCTTCTCCTTCGTCCTCATCTTCATGCGCGTTCCCATCGCGGTGGCGCTGGGCATCACCGGCCTGGTCGGCTTCGGCCTGTTGACGGGCTGGCAGCAGGCCTTCGTGATGCTGGGCCTGACCACGCGCGAGGCCGCGATGTCGTATTCGCTGGTGGTCATTCCGCTGTTCGTGCTGATGGGCAACCTGATCGCCGCCACCGGCGTGTCGCGCGAACTGTTCCGGGCGGCCCAGGCCTTCATCGGCCACCGCCGCGGCGGCCTGGCGAATGCCACCGTGCTGTCGTGCGGCGGCTTCGCCATGGTCTGCGGCTCCAGCGTGGCCACCGTGGTCACCATGGGCAAGGTGGCGCTGCCTTCGATGGCCGCCGCCGGCTACAAGGACAGCCTGAGCGCAGCCACCATCGCCGGCGGCGCCACGCTGGGCATCATCATTCCGCCGAGCGTGCTGCTGGTGATCTACGGGATCATGACCGAAACGCACATCGGCAAGCTGTATGCGGCCGCCCTGATCCCCGGCCTGATCGGGGTCCTGGGCTACATGGGGGCGGTGTGGTGGACCGTGTGGCGCGATCCCGAAGCGGGGCCGGCCTCGGTGAAGGTGGGCTGGCCGGAGCGGATGCGCACGCTGGTCGCCATCTGGCCGGTGGCCGTGCTGTTCGCCTTCGTGCTGGGCGGCATCTACAGCGGCGTGTTCACCGCGGCCGAAGCCGCCGGCATCGGTTCCTTCGGCGCCTTCGCGCTGGCCTGGATGCGCGGCCAGCTCACCATGAAGCTGCTGCAGGACGTGTTCATCGAAACGGCGCAGTCCACCGCCGTCATCTTCGGCCTGCTGATCGGCGCGCTGGTGTTCACCGAATTCCTCAACTACACCGGTTCGCACAAGGCGCTGCTGTCCTTCGTCAGGGATTCGGGCTTCAAGCCCTTCACCGTGATCCTGGTGATCTGCGTGATCTACATCATCCTGGGCGCGCTGATGGAGGAACTCTCCATGATCCTGCTGACCGTGCCGCTGTTCTTCCCCGTCGTCACCGGCCTGGGCTACGACCCGGTCTGGTTCGGCATCCTGCTGATCGTGCTGTGCGAGCTCGGCATGATCGCGCCGCCGGTGGGCATGAACCTGTTCGTGGTCCGTGCGATCGCGCCGCACATCCCGATCACGTCGGTGCTGAAAGGCATCGTGCCCTTCGTGGCGAGCGACATCATTCGCGTCTTCGTGATCGCCACCTTTCCCATCCTGTCGCTCTACCTGCCAGGACTTTTCTTCAAGTAAATCTCAAGGAGACAAACCATGCGTTCATGGACCCGACTGCTGCCCGCCATTGCCCTGGCGGCGGCAAGCACCCTCGCCACGGCGGAGCCCGTGACCATCAAGTACTCCTCGTGGGTGCCCCCCACCCACTGGGTCTACACCGGCCCCGTCGTGCCTTACCTGCAGGAGATCGAGACGGTCACCGAAGGCCGGGTGAAGGTGGAAGTGCTGCCCAAGATGGTGGGCTCCCCGCAGTCGCAGTTCGACGTGGTGCGCGACGGCCTGGCCGACATGAGCTGGATCGTGGTGGGCTACACGCCAGGCCGCTTCAAGCTGGCCGAGATGGGCGAATTGCCCTTCAGCGGCGACAGCCCCGGCATGAGCGCGGCCTTCCACCGCACCTACGCCACCTACTTCAGCAAGGTCAACGAGTTCAAGGGAGTCGAGCTGCTGGGCGTGTGGGCGGTTCCGCCGGTGCACATCGCCACCCGGACGCGGCCGGTGAAGACGCTGGAGGACTTCAAGGGCCTCAAGCTGCGCACCGCCAGCGACATCGCCACGCGCCAGGTGACGGCGCTGGGCGGCGTGCCCATCCTCAAGTCCTCGGCCGAAGCCTTCGAGATGCTGTCTTCCGGCGCCATCGACGGCAGCCTGATGATTCCCGAGACGGTGGTCAGCACCAACGCGCTGGGGCTGATGCGGCACTTCACCATCGTGCCCGGCGGCCTGGTCGGCGTGAGCCAGGCCATGATCATCAACCCCGAGGTGTGGGCCAAGATTTCGGCCAAGGACCAGGCGGCGATCCGCGGCATCTCCGGCGAGAAACTGGCCCAGCGCTTCGGCGAGGCGTACCAGAAGGTCAACAACGAAGCCTACGACGCCATGCGCAAGGCCGGCTACACCATCCAGGAGCTGACGCCGGCGGTGCTGGCGCAGTTCAAGGACAAGCTGAAGTCGAGCGAGACGGACTGGGTTGCGGGGGCCAAGGCCAAGGGCATTGCCGATCCGGCAGCGGCGCTGGCGGCGTACCGGAAGGAAGCAGCGAAGAAGTGAGCCGCGGCCATGCCGGCTGCCGGCTCAGGGTGGCGACTGGGGCTCGCCGCAGGCCTGCGGCAACTGCAAACGCGCCACCTCCGCCTCCAGCCGGCGGACATCGGCGTCCAGCCGCTGGGTGATCAGGTTGACGACATGGAAGGCGAATTTGGGGTTCTCGAAATACAGCTGCCTGAACGCCGCCTCCCCGATGCTCAGCACGAGGCAGTCCGAAACGCAGCGGGCAGTGCGGGTGCGCCTGCCATCGGGCGCGAAGAAGGAGATCTCGCCGAACAGCTCGCCCAGGCGCAGGTGCTTGCCGATCTCCACCAGCTCGACGTCGCCTTCGGCCAGCAGATACAGCGCGTCGGCCTTGTCGCCTTGCCGGAACAGCGTCGTGCCCGCGCGCAGGCGATGCGCACGCATGTAGGGCTTGAGCCAGATGCCCGACAGGTCCTGCCCCTTGGCGGCGTCCGTCACCTTGCGGGTGAGCCGGACGATCTCCACCAGGCGCAGGGTGTTGAGCGGGATCAGCACGCAATAGAGCAGCAGCGAAACCGGATTGCGCGCGGACAGCGCCGCGCCCAGGAACATCAGGTTGCTGGCGACCGTGAGGGACCGCAAGGGCACCATCGTGCGGACGAACGATGCGGCGATGACCAGCAGCGCGGCGAGCACGGTAAATGCCAGACTCAGCCCGCCTTGCGCGCTGCCGAACGGCCGCAGCAGATCGGGCGCGAAGCCGGCGAGCCAGGATTCGTTCACAGCTTCTCAGGCTCCGGCAGCGGCCGCGCAAGAAACCGCCTTGCTTCCTGCAGCGTCCGCTGCGGGTCCTCCTCGTGCGGCACGTGCCCCAGGTCCTCGAACACGACCAGCCTGCTGCCCGCGATATCCCGCGCGAACCAGCGCGCGAAGTCCGGGGGTGTCAGCCTGTCCTTGCCGCCCCAGAGAATGAGAGTCGGCATCGTGAGCTGCGCCAGCTGGCGCACGTCGGCCGTATAGCCCTGCTCCATCCGCCGCGACAGGGCCCGGCGGTTGCCCTGGCGCAGCGTCATGTCGTAGTAGACATCGACCAGCTCCGGCGTGACCTTCGCCGGATCGCCGTAGACGTTGCGCACGCTGGCCTCCACCACGCGGCGCGGCAAGGTGTTGCGCACCAGGGGCTGCAGCCACGGCATGGCTGCCAGCCTGAAGCCGAGGGGGATGTCCTGCCGGGTCTGCAGCAGTTCCGTGGGGTAGCCGCTCGCGTCGACCAGGATCAGCCTTGCCACCCGGTCCGGCATCGCCGCGGCCGCCGACCATGCGATCTGGCCGCCGAGGGAATTGCCCGCCAGAACGAAGCGCTTCAGGCCGAGCCGGTCCGCGAGCGCGCGCACGAAGCCGACGTACGCCGGCATGGAATAGTCGTCCCGCGGATGCGGCCCGGTGAGGGCGAAGCCCGGCAGGTCGACCCGGATCACCCTGCGCTCGGCGCGCAATGCGCGGGCCCAGCCCTCCCACGTGTGGAGGCTCGCGGATGTCCCGTGCAGCAGCACGATGGGCAGCGGGTCGTCCCGCGGTCCTTCGTCGCGCAGGTGCACCCGCATGCCCTGCAGCTCGATGAATTGCGAAGGCGGTGCCGCCCACCTCGCGCCCAGCTCGGACGGCGTCCGGTCCGGCGCCCAGCTCGCCGCGATGCCGGCCACCACGAGCGCCACGGCGAGTGCCAGCAGGACGAGGAAGACGCGGATCACTGACCTGGTCATGGCTTCGACTCTACCCGAACGAAACCTCGTGTTCCAGCTTGGCACAATCCATCGATATGCGCACCCGCCTCCTGCTCCCCCTCCTGTTCATCTCGCTGATTGCCTTGCTTGCGGCTTGCGCCACCGGGCCGCGCAGCATCGAGATTCCGCGGGAGAAGCTCCAGGCGGCCCTGGAGCGCCGCTTTCCCTACGAGGCGCGGCCCGCCGGGCTGTTCACGATCAATGTCGCCGTGCCGCGGTTGCGGCTCCAGCCAGAAGCCAATCGGCTGCTCCTCGACTTCGCCGTCGAAGCCAGCGACCGGCTGTCGCGTCGTTCCACGCGCGGCAACCTGGCGGTGAGCTTCGGCGTACGGTATGCGTCCTCGGATGCGACCGTCCGCGCCGTCGATGTGCGAGTGGAGAACATCGACCTCGAGGGGGCGTCCGGCGCGCTGCGAGCGCCGCTTCAGGTGGTCGGCGCCCTCGTCGCCGGGCAGCTGCTCGAGGGCGCGGTCTTGCACGCCTTCAGGCCCGAAGATATCGCGCAGGCGCGCGGCTGGACGCCACAAAGCCTGCGCGTGACCCCGACGGGCGTCCTCGTCGTGCTGGTGCCGCCTGGCACGGGCGCAGGCGTAGGCGCCGGCTCCATGCGCTGACGATCATCAGTTGTGCGGGCGGCCCTGCTCCAGGATCGGCCCGGTCAGGGTGCCGAGGAAGGCAGCCAGTTCCCTGATTTCCCTCTGCGACAGGCGGATCGGCTGGCGCTCGCCATGGCCACCCGCACCGTGCGCCAGTTCGGAATGTCCCAGCGCGGCAGCGGGCGAGCTGGCGTAGTGGGCCACGACTTCTTCCAGGTCGGCGAACTGGCCGGCATGCATGTAAGGCGGACGCATCGCAACGTTGCGCAGGCTTGGCGTCTTGAACGCTCCTTCCAGTGGCGCGGGATCCGTCACCATGAACGCAAGCTCCTGGCAGGCGCTCGCGTCCGCATCGCTGAACGGCCCGAGGCAATTGAATTCGTCCTGCTGCACGCGAGCGATCGCCGCGGCACGTCCGCGGTCGGGACGGTCCCGGTCCCGAGGCGGCACACCGGTGTTGTGGAAGTGCTGGTCCGTCAGCAGGGGACCGTTGTGGCAGGTCACGCACTGTCCCTTGCCGATGAAGAGGCGAAGCCCGTTCAGTTGCTGGCGATCGAGAAGCTGGGTCGCCGCCGGATCGCGCGCAAGCACCGCATCGGCATACCGGTCGAACGGCGCCGGCCCATAGGCCAGTGTCTTCTCGTAGGCGGCAATCGACTTGCCGAGGTTGGCGAAGACCCGGCTGACGTCGGCGCGCCGCCCCGCGGACAGGGCGCTCCACGCTGCTTTCTCGTCGGCGCTGCCGTTCGGGCCTGCGTCCTGCGGCAAGCCCGCAAGGTCCGGCATCCGGCCAAAGAGTGCTTCGTAGTCCGTGCGGTAGTGGGTCGCCAGCACACGAGCGAGCCGGGTCCGGTTGCCGCCGTGCTCCACCGCGTCCTCCAGCGGGCCGAGCGCCTGCGACCAGACGCTGTCCTTGCGCCCGTCCCAGAACATCCACGGGCCGTGGCCGGCGCCCACGATGGGCATGGAGCGCCGCGAACCGACACCGACGCCCTTGCCCACGGCAAGGCCGTCCTGGAATTGCTTGTCGGGCGAATGGCAGCTGGCGCACGACACGGCGCCATTGCCGCTGAACCGCGTGTCGTTGAACAGGCGCTTGCCGAGCGCGGCCGCCGCCGGGAGCCTGTCCACCGCATTCGACCGGTCGGCCGGTGCCGCAGGCAGCATGCCGATGCGCATCGATCCGAGGATCCGGATCTCTTCACCGGTCCAGCGTTCGCCAGCTTCGGATCGTTCGTTCGCGGGGCCACCGGCCATGCCGCTGCTCATCGCCGTCGCGAGCAGGATGGAGACGGCCGTGGCCGCCAGGCTGAATCGTTTGCGCATTGGTGGCGTCCTGGGCGAAGGCACACTGCTCAGCGCGACACCGCGGGCTCGGGGACGAGCACGTTGAAGGTCACTTTGTCGGCGCCTTCGGGGGCCTGCAAAGCCAGCTTGATTTCCCACCATCCGGTCATGCTGAACTTCATGCCTTCGAGCAGGTAGGTCCCGTCCGCGACCTGCTGCCTGACCAGCGGCCGGGTGGGCAGCCCGTGGCCATGCTGCGGCATGCCGCCATCGACCGCGATCTTCGCCGCGGTCACGGGTGCGCCGCCGGCCGAGGCGACCTTGACCTGCCAGGAATGGATCTGGTTGAGGGCCGGCGCCGTCGCGGGCGGCTCCAGCGTCACGACGTACTTGCCTTGCTCGCTCGGGTGTTTCAAGGAAAGGTCAAGGCTTGGCGGCGGCGTCATGCACCCGCTCAGCGCGAGCGCGGCCACGAGCGATACGAAAGGAGCAGTCAATCGGTTCATGGAGAATCCTTATGGGTTGAAAGAATCAAGCTGCTGCTGCAGGTCGGCGGGGACGGGCATCCGGCGAACAGCGCTGACGCCGGCGCCGCCGGTGTTGCCGTGGGGCACGCAGCCCAGCGCGGTCTTGGAGGCGGCGCCGGCGATGCGCAACAGCTGGCCCCTGACTTCACGGGCCTGGCGGTGGCGCAAGCCCCAGAGCAGCATCTGCCAATGCACGCGGACGTGAGCGGCAGTCAAGGACTGTCCCAGGATGTGGGCACGTTCCAGGTGCCGGAAGGCCGCCTCGGCGTTGCCCCAGTCCTCGAGGCATCTGGCCGTGTCCACCTCCATTTGCACTGCTGCTAGGATGAGCCGGGAGCGCTCGCGCCGTTGTGTGTTCATGGAAAGCGATTCTGTCGGGCGCCTCGGCTCCGGTCTTGAACGAAAGGGCTGACTTGAATCGCAAGGCCGCAACGCCAGCCCCCCGCGTGCCGCTGGTCACGAGCTCAGGCCACATCTGCTTCTGGCAGGGTGGCAGCCTCTGGGTGGGCCGGGGCGAGGGCCGCTCGGACTGGCACGCCCACCATGCGCACCAGGTCGCCGTGTCCCTCGCCGGGAGCTGCTCGTTTCGCAGCGATCCAGGCGCCGCGTGGACCCCATTCGCCGGCGCCATCATCCCCTCGCACAGGAAGCACGAGTTCGAGTTCAAGGGCGCCATCGCCCACCTCTTCGTGGAGCCGGAAACGCCGCAGGGGCGCTCGCTGCAGCGGTATTCCAGCAACGCCGGCATTTCGCCGCTGCCCGACGACGCGTGCATCCGGATCGCGACGCTGCTTCGCCGGACCGAGTCGGCCGGTGACACCGGCGCTGCGTTGGTTGCCGCGGGCCAGGCGGCATTGGGCATCCTGGCCGGTGCCGTGGCCGATGGCATGCCGGTGGACCGGCGCGTCGTCAAGGCCATCGAGTACGTCGGGATTCGCGTCCGCGAGCCGGTGTCGCTGGCCAGCGCCGCTGCCGCCGCCGCGCTGTCCCCTGGCCGCTTCCGCCATCTGTTTGTGCAGGAGACCGGCACGCCCTTCCGGGCCTACCTGCTCTGGCTGCGATTGAACGTCGCGATCGAGTCCGCGATGGCGGGCGGCACCTGGACCAGCGCGGCGCACGAAGCCGGCTTTGCGGATTCCGCCCACTTCACACGCACATTCAAGCGGATGTTCGGCATCAATCCCGCGGAGTTAGGCAACCTCTCCCGGCGCAGGTGAAACGGCGCCCCTCGTTCACATAGACAGTGCGGCAACAGCCGCTGGTCGCTGCCTGGCGGCGTGCTGATCGTCCGGGTCGTCGATGAAGAACCCGGCAAGAACTCTCCAGCCAACTGGCTCGCGCCGCCGCGGCGGCATGACTACACTGGCCGGATGACTGAAAGAACCCTGGGAGCCGGTCCCCTGCCCCTCTCCGGCGTGCGTGTACTGGACCTGTCGCGCGTGCTGGCCGGGCCGCTGTGCGGCATGGTGCTGGGCGACCTGGGCGCGGACGTGATCAAGGTGGAGCACCCGGTGCGCGG
Organism: Ramlibacter sp.; assembly: GCA_028292195.1. Taxonomy (GTDB): domain Bacteria; phylum Pseudomonadota; class Gammaproteobacteria; order Burkholderiales; family Burkholderiaceae_C; genus Ramlibacter. Next base: position 9,879 of record JAQGMU010000145.1, read on the forward strand.
CGACGACACGCGCGAGTGGGGAACGCGGATCGGCAAGACCGAGACCGCGTACTTCAACAGCATGAACCGCAACAAGCGCTCGGTCGCACTGGACCTGCAGACCGCCGCGGGCCAGGCCCTGGCGCGCGATCTTGCGCTCAAGTGCGACGTGGTGATCCAGAACTTCAAGTACGGCGGCAACGAGAAGATGGGCCTGGGCTACGAACAGCTCAAGGCGCTGCACCCCGGGCTCGTCTATTGCTCCATCTCCGGCTACGACCGCACCGGCCCCGAGGCGGCGCGCCCCGGCTACGACCTGGTGGTGCAAGGCGAGGCCGGCCTGATGGCCATGAACGGCGAGGCCGGGCAGGCGCCGCTGAAATTCGGCATCGCGGCGGTGGACCTGTTCACCGGCATGTACGCCGCGCAGGGCATCCTGGCGTCCCTGTTCGACCGGCAGCGTACCGGAAAGGGCCGCCACGTGGAGATGGCCCTGTTCGACTGCGGCCTGATGATCACCGCCTACTACGGCATGGAGGCGCTGCTGGCCGGGGAGGACCCGCCGAAGTACGGCAACGCCCATCCGTCCATCATTCCGTACGGCGTATTCGAGGCGGCGGATGGCCCGCTGGTGATCACGGTGGGCAACAACGCCCAGTTCCAGCGCTTCTGCATCGAGGTCATCGAGCGGCCGGACCTGGCGCAGGATGAACGCTATCGCACCAACCCCTTGCGCCACGCCAATCGCGATGTGCTGGTGCCCGAACTCGATCGCGAGATCGCCCGCCGCCCCCGCGAGGAGCTGCTGCAACGGCTGACCGGCGCCGGCATTCCTTGCGGCCAGGTCCTCGGCCTGCACGATGCCCTGACCTCGGAGCGCACCACCCGCGGCGGTCTGGTGACGACGCAGCCGCATCCCGACGTGGGAACCGTGCCGGTGCTGGCGCCGCCCTATCGTTTCGATGGCGTGCGCACACCGGTGCGCAGCGCTCCGCCGCAGCTGGGCAAGGACACCGGGGAGGTGTTGCGGGACCTGCTGGGCCTGTCGGAGCAGAAGCTGTCCGAGTTGAAGGCGGGCGGGGTGACCCGCTGAGTTTTGCGGCCGCATTTGTCAAATTTTTTAGACATTGTTATGTCGTATATATTTGACTTAACGGGCGAATCATGGTGCCCTTGCGGCCATGCCACTACTGACGGAACTCGGCACGGCGGTGCGCCAGCGCAGACGGGACATGGGACTCAGCCAGCAACAGTTGGCCGATCTCGTGGAACTCTCGCGAGCCACCGTCAACGAGCTCGAAACGGGAAAGCTGAAAGACCTGAGCGCGAACAGGATCGAACGTCTCGCAAACGAGCTGGGCTTCGCTGTCGGCCTCGTCGGAACGCGGCGCACCAAGGACAAGAGCGCCCTCGAATCAGCGGCCCGGATTGCCAGCGTGCCATACACGGCTGAGCTGCCGCCCAGCCTGTTGTCCGATTCGATCAAGGACGGCGCTGTCCCGCCCGCGTACATACCGCACCTGCGCACCTTGCTGCAGGAAGCCCCCATCGCCGTCCTCGCGGACATTGCCGACGAACTGCAGCAACTGCATGACGTTCCCAGATCCGATTCGTGGAAGCGCATGCGCCTGCTCGCCGGAGTGTTGAAGTGCAATCGACGCATATGGCAAAGCCGGCAGACCTGACCCGACCTGGCCCCTGGGCAGCGCTGTTCGAATCGGCGCTCACGCTGACGGACCACCTGGCCAGCGTGCTTGACAAGCCCGTGTGGACCTTTGGCGGCGGCACAGTGCTGATGCTGCGGCTGAATCACCGCTACAGCCGGGACATCGACCTGTTCTCGTGGAGACCAACGCGGAAATCCTGGCCAAGAAGATGTATCACAGGGGCAACCAGGCGAAGGCGCGGGATCTCTTCGACCTCTGCGCGGTTGCCGATCTGGACCCCGCCGCGATCGAGTTGGCGGTGCCGTTCTTCACGAAGTACGGAGATGCGTTCATCGCGCAGCTGAAAGCGAACGTCGGATACATCGAGGAGGACTTCGCCCAGATCCAGCGGATCGACTACAAGCGCCCATTCGAGGAGTGCCTGACACTGGCGGAAACCATCATCGATGCGGCGATGGGCCGCTGAATCACCGAGCCCGGTTGCGAAGCAGCCACTTCCCGGGCACGATCTGCTGCACTGAGGACTGCCGCGAAGCCGCCGATGTTCTTCCTCTGGCCCGAGAATCTCTGGTTGCTGCTGGCGCTCCCCCTGCTGCCGGCCGTGTACGCCTGGCTGCTGCGCCGCCGGGGCAAGGCGGCCGTGCGCTACAGCAGCCTGGGCGTCGCCCGCGCGGCGGCGGCCGGCCGCAACTGGCGGCGGCACCTGCCGCCCGCGCTGCTCCTGCTGGCCTGCTCGGGGCTGCTGTTCGCCGCCGCCCGTCCGGTGGCGAAGGTGCCGCTGCCGTGGACACGCACCACGATCATGCTGGCCATGGACGTGTCGCTCAGCATGCGCGTCAACGACGTCAAGCCGACCCGGCTGGCGGCCGCGCAGGAAGCGGCGAAGCTGTTCCTGCGCGACCTGCCCCGGCAGGTCGAAGTCGGGATCGTCACGTTCGCTGCCAGCAGCCAGGTCGCCCAGCGGGCGACACTGGACCGCGCGTCGCTGGTGGCGGCCATCGACGGCTTCCAGATGCAGATCGGGACGGCGGTGGGCAATGGCATCGTGGTGTGCCTGGCGGAACTGTTTCCAGAGCACGCCATCGATGTCGGCGACATGACGTTCGGCAACAAGCGGCGCGGGCGCGGCCTGGACGAGAAGCCGAAGGCGCCGCCCAAGCCGATCACGGTGGTGGCGCCGGGTTCGTACGACTCCGCTGCGATCATCCTGCTGAGCGATGGCCGGCGCACCACCGGGGTCGATACGCTGGCAGCGGCGAAGATGGCCGCCGATCGCGGCGTGCGCATCTACGTGGTGGGGCTGGGGACTGTGGATGGCACCGCCGCCACGCCCGAGGGCATGCCCATCTACATGCAGCTGGACGAACCCACCCTGCGCGAAGTGGCGCGCATGACCGGCGGCGAGTACCACCACGCCGGGACGGCGGAGAAGCTGCGCAGCGTCTACGAAAACCTGGGCTCGCGCCTGCAGGTGCAGGCGCGCGAAACCGAGCTCACCGGCCTGCTGGCCCTGGTGTCGGCGCTGGTCGCGCTGGCAGCGGCAACGCTCTCGGTGCTCTGGTTCGGGCGTATCGCCTGAGCGCCGCTTTCCCCCCCGGCCTTCAGGCAGGCGTGACCGCGCCCCGCTTCGGCCGGCGCACCGCCCTCACCTTCCCGCTGTTGCCGCCGCCGCAGAAGAACTGGTCGGCGCCGTCGGACTCCAGCCCCGAGATGCCCATGCCGGCCGGCATCTCCAGCTCCTCCAGCACCTCTCCCGTGCTGGCGTCGATGCGCCGCAGTTCGCTCTTGTCGCCTTCCCAGGTGCCGTGCCACAGTTCGCCGTCGACCCAGCTCACGCCGGTGACGAAGCGGTTGCTCTCGATGGTGCGCAGCACGGCGCCCGTTTCGGGGTCGACCTGGCGGATCTTGCGGTCGCGGTGATGCCCCACCCACAGCGAGCCCTCGGCCCAGGCCAGGCCCGAGTCGCCGCCAGCGCCGGGCGCCGGGATCGTCGCGAGGACGCTGCCGGTGGCCGGGTCGATCTTCTGGATGCGGTCCTCCGCGATCTGGAACAGGTGCCGGCCGTCGAAGGCCGTGCCGGCATGGGCGGCGACGTCGATGGAGCGCACCGTCCTGCCGCTGGCCGGGTCAAGCGCGTTCAGCTTGTCCCCGGATGCGAACCAGACCTGCCGGCCGTCATAGGTGACGCCGGCCACCTGCTCCACACCCGGGAAGGGCCCGTACTCACGCACGATTTCGGCTGCTTGTCGTTTCATGGCCGCCATCCTAGTCGCCCGGCACGGAAGCGGGGAGTAACAGTGCTGTCGTGAAACCCGGCACCGGCTGCGCCGTCATCCAGCGACGCGCCCGCCCGTGGCCCAGGCCCTGCACCTTGCCCGCCGCCGCAAGCGATTCGAGCGCACGCTGCAGGGTCCGCTGGCTGGCGCCCAGGGCCAGCGCCAGGGCCGAACTGGCCCACGACTCGCCATCCGCCAGCAATGCGAGCACCTCCCCGTGCTCGTCTTCGGTGGGCCGCGCCAGCACGACCACTTCGGCTGCGTTGTGCGGCTCGAGCACGAAGCCCTGCCTGGTCGCGGTCACGCGGGCCAGCGGCGCCAGCAGCGTGCGCAGCCGTCCCATCTCGACCCGCAGGCGCGCCCGGTACGACTCGTCCGCCTGCTTGCCGCGGAAGGCCCGCGCGACCAACGTATCGCGCGCCACGTCGGCGGGCCACGCTTCGCCCAGCGCGCGGGCCAGCGCGAACAGCACCGGCCGGCTTGGCAGCGGCACCGAAGCGCCCGCCTGGCGGACGGCATAGCGGCACGCGTCCACGACGAAGGCGCCGGATGCGAGCAGCGATTCCACTTCTTCCAGCACCAGCGGTCGATTCTTGCCACGCGCGACGAGGCGCGCGGCGGGGGCGTCGAGGGCCAGCGACGCGCCCTCCACTTCCGCCACCAGCGCCGCGATGCCAGCCTGGCGTGCGGCGCGCCCGGCTTCGGCGAGCGCAGCGCGCGCCGC
>JAQGMU010000163.1 GCA_028292195.1 Ramlibacter sp.
GACGGTGTACAAGCTGCGCGAGCTGCTGGTCCGGCGCCAGGGCAGCGGCGCCGCCACCGGCCTCGTCGCCACGCTGGCGCAGCTGCGCGGGCTGCTGGGCGCCGCGGGGGGTCCCGTCGCGGCCCAGCCCTTCCTGAAGGTGATCCAGGCCAGCGTGGGCACCAGCATCCGCATGGTGCCGGTGGAAGAGGTGCTGTACTTCGAGGCCGCCGACAAGTACGTGCGGGTGATCGATGCCCGGCACGAATACCTGATCCGCACGCCGCTGCGCGAACTGCTGCCGCAGCTGGACGCGCAGCTGTTCTGGCAGGTGCACCGCGGCATGGTGGTGCGCGCAACCGCGATCGAAACCGTGCTGCGCGACGAGGCGGGCAAGCTGCACCTGCAGCTGCGCGGGCGCAAGGACAAGCTGCCGGTGAGCCGGCTCTACGCGCACCTGTTCAGGGCGATGTAGCCACCGCGACTGGCGAACCCGCCCCGACCTGCGGCGTCACGCGCCGCGCGAGGCCGCGCAACGCTTCGATGTGGGGATCTGTCTGGCAGATCCAGTGGGCGGCGTCCTACAGGGCAGGACGCCGCGATAGAGGTTTACTAGCAGCCATCAAATTGCACGAAAGGTGCCTGGTCACCGACATACAGATCAAGCACCTCTCGTCTCCCGATCACCCCGACTCCTCTGAGTCCCCTCCTCCTCCGGGGTGAGCTGGTCCGGCCCTCCGTCCCGCGACTGGCATTGTTACCCCCAGGTCTGACCTGGGGGTTCTTTTTTGGTCACTGCTCCGTCGCTGCTGTCCGACGCGCATGGTCGGGCAGGGACGTCATGTAAAGCGTCTGGCTTTAGTTACTCTGTAAACATCAGAGGAGACAGTACATGAAAGACGGACCGACCATCATCATCGAGCGCGAGGCGCCACGACGACGCGCATCGGACAGCAAGGGCAGCAGCCCCCGCAAGCAACGCGACTTCGTGTCGCGTGCCACCGCCCGGGGCCACAGCGGCAGCGGCAGCGCCAGCGTGCTGCCGCACCTGCGGGACCAGCTGCGGCTGAAAGCCCTGCTGCCCACGCCCTTTCCCCTGAGCGAGCAACTGCCGGGGAAGAACGAGCGCCACCAGTAAAGCGCGGGACGGCGCACCCATCCGAAGGACTGAAGGCCTCAAAAAGAAGGCCCCAGCCTTCCGGACTGGGGCCAATTCGCTTGGAGATTCAGCTCTGGTTCGCGTGACAGCGGCTTGCTTTCATTAAAGATGGAGGGGACGGGCGCGGCAACTCCCGGCCCGTGAAACCCGTTGCGAGACGTAACCCGTTTACACGCCAAGGGCCATTGCCGCCACTCCGTCACGCGGCAGTAAGCCAACGCCCGATGAGGCTGCCGCAGCCCCGTGGAAGGGCAACCCAACAAGCCATGACAAAATCGTCCCGATATGGCTTCCCCGATTGACAGCAAAGAAACCCCCGCCAAGCCCAGCAACTTCCTGCGGCAGGTGATCGTTCGCGACCTGGAAGAGGGAACCTACGCCCAGCGGCACTGGGGCGGCACGCCCGGCGACGCCGCCCACCAGCACGCCGGCCCGCTCGACCCCGCGAAGATCCGCACCCGCTTCCCGCCCGAGCCCAACGGCTACCTGCACGTTGGGCACGCCAAGAGCATCTGCCTGAACTTCGGGCTGGCGCGCGACTACGAAGGCGTGTGCCACATGCGCTTCGACGACACCAATCCCGAGAAGGAGGAGCAGGAGTACGTCGACGGCATCCTGGACGCGGTGCACTGGCTGGGCTACGGCTGGGACGCGAACGGCACCAGCCACCTGTACCACGCCAGCGGCTATTTCGACTTCATGTACCGGGCCGCCGAGTACCTGATCGAGGCCGGCCATGCCTACGTGGACGAACAGACGCCGGAAGCGATGCGGGCCAACCGCGGCGACTTCAGCAAGCCCGGCGTGGACAGCCCGCACCGCAGCCGCAGCATCGACGAGAACCTGCAGCGCTTTCGCGACATGCGGGACGGCAAGCTGGCGGACGGCTCCGCCGTGCTGCGGGCGAAGATCGACATGGCCAGCCCGAACATCAACATGCGGGACCCGACCATCTACCGCATCAAGCATGCCGAGCACCATGCCACCGGCGACAAGTGGTGCATCTACCCCATGTACACCTATGCGCACCCGATCGAGGATGCGCTGGAGAACATCACCCACAGCCTGTGCACGCTGGAGTTCGAGGACCAGCGGCCGTTCTACGACTGGCTGCTGGACCGCCTGGCCGAGGGCGGCCTGGTCAACACGCCGCACCCGCGCCAATACGAATTCGCGCGGCTGAACCTGACCTACGTGATCACCAGCAAGCGCAAGCTGAAGCAGCTGGTGGACCAGGGGCATGTTTCAGGATGGGACGATCCGCGCATGCCGACGATCGTCGGCCTGCGCCGGCGCGGCTTCACGCCGGAAGCGATCCAGCTCTTTGCCGACCGCATCGGCGTGAGCAAGGCGGATTCGTGGATCGACTATTCGACCCTGGAAATCGCGTTGCGGGACGACCTGGATCCGAAGGCGGCGCGGGCGATGGCGGTGCTGGATCCGGTCAAGCTGGTGATCACCAATTGGGGCGAGGCGATGGGCGGGGATGATTTCCTCGACCCGTGCTCTGCTCCAGTCCACCCGCATGCGCCGGAGCGCGGCAAGCGTGAGTTCATGTGCGGGCGGGAGTTGTGGATCGAACGCAGCGACTACGAGGAAACGCCGCCCAAGGGGTTCTTCCGGTTGTTTCCGGGGAACAAGGTGCGGTTGAAGTACGGGCACGTCATCGAGTGCACCGGCTCGACCCAGGACGCATCCGGCCGGATCACCGAAGTGCTGGCGAAGCTGGTGCCGGACACCAAAAGCGGCACGCCGGGCGCGGACGCGATCAAGGTGAAGGGCAACATCAGCTGGGTGGGCGTGGCCGACGGCGTGAAGGCCGAAGTGCGGCTCTACGACCGGCTGTTCTCGGTGCCGCAGCCGGATACGAGCGAGAAGGACTACCTGGAGGAACTGAACCCGCACAGTCTGAAGGTGGTGACGGCGTATGTGGAACCGTCGCTGGGCAAGGCGTTGGGGGATGAGAAGTTCCAGTTCGAGAGGCATGGGTACTTTGTGGCGGATCGGAAGGATCACACGCCGGGACAAGGGAAGCCTGTGTTCAATCGGGTGACGGGATTGAAGGACACGTACGGCAAGTAGGGCGTTCGGCCAACGCTTCCAGTTGCCTGTTGTCTGCGCCGCCGGCAACGGCGGTCGCGCTTCCGAAGCTGCCTGAGGGGACCGATTTCCACTTGGTGGTGGGACAGGCATCGCGAAGGGTCGCGTGGTCAGCCAGCGCCAGCAGCCGGTCGCTTGCGCCAACATACCCAAATCGGGTACGATCAACCCCAAAATGGGTATAAAGACCATCCCAGCGAGCAGGCCCAGCCTGGCGGACGCCCTGTTCCCCAGGGTGCGCCAGCGCGTGCTTGCCCTGCTCTATGGCAATCCGTCCCGCAGCTTCTTCGCCAACGAAGTCATCGCGCTGGCGCAATCCGGAACCGGCGCCGTGCAGCGGGAGCTCGCGGACCTCACCGCTGCCGGCTTGCTGAAGGTGACGACGCAAGGCAACCAGAGGCACTATCAAGCGAACGAATCGACGCCGGTGTTCAACGAACTGCGCGGACTGGTGCTCAAGACGTTCGGCCTGGCCGACGTTCTGCGGCTTGCCGTGGAGCCGTTGGCACCGCAGATCGATGCCGCCTTCGTGTACGGGTCCGTCGCCAAGCAGGAAGACACCGCGCAGAGCGACATCGACGTGATGATCATCAGCGACACGCTGGGCTATGCGGACGTGTTCGGCGCACTGGAGCCGGCCTCCATTACGCTGGGGCGGCCCGTCAATCCGACCGTGTACACATCGGCCCAATTCAAGAAGCGCGCGAAGCAGGACAACGCCTTCATCACGCGCGTGTTGCAGCAGCCCAAGCTGTGGCTCATTGGCTCGGAAGAGAGACTGAATGCCCAGCCCGCTTGAAAACCTGAGCGGGCCCGGCAAGCCGCTTCGCGCGGAGGCGCGGGACGAGAACGAAACGCAGGGACTGGTTCGCACCGGCCTGGCGCGGTTGAAGGATGCGGCCAATCCGACGCTTGCATTGGAAAGCCGCTTCGACCTTGCCTATAACGCGGCTCACGCCTTGAGCCTGGCCGCGCTGCGTAGCAAGGGCTTTCGCGCGTCAAATCGGTACATCGTGTTCCAGGTGCTGCCGCATACGTTGGGGTTGGGACCCGAGGTTTGGCGCGTGCTGGACAAGTGCCACAACACGCGCAATATTGGCGAGTACGAAGGGTTGCTCGACGTGGATGAACGGCTGGTGCAGGACCTGATCACGGCGACGCAGGCGGTGGCGAAGGCGTTGCAGGGGAAGGCGGGGCCGTAGCGCGCATCGGGGGTGAATCGCTGGGGTCGCTGGAGCGCTATTTGGGGTCAGAACCCAATTTCGATGCGACAGGGGAAAGGGTGCGATTCGCCTCCGGTCTGCCGACCGGGAGGGATGGTCCAAATTCAGTTGGCTGCCAACTGCAGACAATGACGCCCATCCAGCACTTCGACAGCGCTAGCCGGTGCGTTGTCTGCGTCAATCAGGACAGCCAAACGATCCTGCGTGGAAGTACCACTCTTTTCCATCGACGCCATGCACGCGCTCCTTGTTATCGTGTTCCCCGGCAAGCCGGGAACTTCGAGCAGCCCCAGAACTGCGAACCCGACGCTGCGCCCTTGCGGGCAGTCCTGCGGACCATGGCCGCATTGCAGGCAGGACACTGCGGCGTCGGCTCTACGCCAGTGTGCGAGCGCGCCTCTGCCGGCCGGACCGGCGCCTGAGGTGAGCTTGGCTTGGGTGGCAAAGAACCTTTGGCTTGCTCAAGCAGTCCCTGTAGCTGGGAACCGGCGACCAGCTTGACATTGCGCCCTTGCGCAAACGCCGAGGCTTCTTCGGTGAAGGCTCCGGATGTCACCACGAAGCCGCCGGCGGCACCTCGTGCAGCCATCACTCCATAGAGTTCGCGCACGACATCGACGCCGACCTTGAAGGCCTTCCACTGCTTGCACTGCACCAGGAATGTTTCCGATCCCTTCCGCAACACCAGGTCGATACCGCCATCGGGGCCGGACCCGCCAGTTTCTGCCACGG
>JAQGMU010000195.1 GCA_028292195.1 Ramlibacter sp.
GGGGCTGCGTGGCCGCCCTGGGCCACCAGCGCGTCCACCCGCGACCGCACCAGGTCGCAGGCCTGCACCTGCCAGCCGCATTCCAGCAGCCGCGCCGCCATGGCGCCGCCCATGTTGCCGACGCCGACGATGCCCACGGTGCCGGTCATGCGATCAGCTTTGCACCAGTCGTTTCGACTTGGCGATCGACATCAGGATGCCCAGCCCCAGGCCGAGCGTCACCATCGCGGTGCCGCCGTAGCTGATGAACGGCAGCGGCACCCCCACCACGGGCAGGATGCCGCTCACCATGCCCATGTTCACGAAGGCGTAGGTGAAGAAGATCATGGTGATGGCGCCGGCCAGCAGGCGCGAGAACAGCGTCGACGCCTCCAGCGCGATGGCCAGCCCGCGCAGCACCAGGAACAGGAAGCTGACGATCAGGAACACGTTGCCGATCAGGCCGAACTCCTCGGAGTAGGCGGCGAAGATGAAGTCGGTGGTGCGCTCCGGGATGATCTCCAGGTGCGTCTGGTTCCCCTGCATGAAGCCCTTGCCGAAGATGCCGCCCGAGCCGATCGCGATCATCCCCTGGATGATGTGGAAGCCCTTGCCCAGCGGGTCCTTGGTGGGGTAGAGCAGCGTGCAGATGCGCTGCTGCTGGTAGTCGTGCAGGATCGGCCAGCGGAAGCCGTCCGCGCACAGGGTGGACTCGAAGCCGACGATCAGCCCCACCACCACCAGCCCCAGCACCACCGGCGGCAGGATCAGCTTCCAGGACAGGCCGGCAAAGAAGATCACCGCCATGCCGGCGGTCAGCACCAGCAGCGCGGTGCCCAGGTCCGGCTGCTTCATGATCAGCCCGACCGGCACCGCCAGCAGCACCGCCGCCACCACGAAGTCCAGCGCCCGCAGCTGGCCTTCGCGCTTCTGGAACCACCAGGCCAGCATCAGGGGCATGGCGATCTTCAGGATCTCGCTGGGCTGGATCACCACGCCCACGTTCAGCCAGCGCCTGGCGCCCTTCTTGGTGACGCCGAACACCGCCACCGCCACCAGCAGCGCCACGCCGGCCACGTACAGCGGCACGGCAAAGCTCGCCAGCCGCTGCGGCGGCACCTGCGCCACCACGAACATGATGGCGCCGGCCAGCAGCATGTTGCGGCCGTGGTCGAGGAAGCGGGAGCCGTGGTCGTAGCCCGACGAGTACATCGTCAGCAGCCCGGCGCAGGCCAGCAGGAAAACCGCGAAGGCGAGCGGCCCGTCGAAGCCCTGCAGCATGGGGGCGAGGCGCTGGCGGAGATTGGGGGAGTCGAATACTGCGCTCATGCCAAATTATCACCCTCCTCCAAATGGCCGTTGCCGGGCTGGCGCAGGCCGCTGCTAACATGGCCCAACACCAGCGGCACACCCCATGAACATCCTCGTCGTCGACGACCACCCCCTGTACCGCAGCGGCGTGGCCTATACCCTGCAGAACTCCGGGCAGGACATCCAGGTGCTCGAGTTCCCGGTGGTCGACGCGGCGCTGGCCCGCCTCGACGCCGGCCTGCAGGCCGACCTGATGATCCTGGACCTCCAGATGCCGGGCTACAGCGGGCTCGACTCCCTCAAGACGGTGCGCAGCCGCCGGCCGGAAGTGCCGGTGCTGATCCTCTCGGCCAACGACGACCCGGCGATCGTGCGCGAATGCATAGACCTCGGCGCCTTCGGCTTCGTGCCGAAGTCCGCCCCCAGCGAACAGTTCAACGCGGCGCTGGCGCTGGTGCTGGCCGGCGGCGTCTACCTGCCGCCCACCAGCCTGAGCGTCGGCCAGCCGGCCAGCCGGGCCCAGCAGGACGCCTGGGCCCGCCTCGGCGCGCGCCTGACCGACCGCCAGCGCCAGGTGCTGATCGGCATCGTGCAGGGCAAGCCGAACAAGGTGATCGCGCGCGACCTCGGCCTGTCCGACACCACCGTGAAATCGCACGTGGCGCACATCCTCGATGCACTGGTGGTCTCCAACCGCACCGAAGCGGTCTACGCCCTGGCGCGCGCCGGCCTGAGCCTGCGCGACCTGGAGACGGCGCCGCCCGCGCACTGAAGCGCGCTCAGAGCGCGATGCTGGCCTCCAGCTCGGTCCGCTCGCCCGTCTCCCACACCCACAGCTCGCGCCGGTAGCCCACGCTGAAGCCGCCGGCGCTGCGCCGCACTTCCAGCCGGCCCAGGCCGGAACCCCGCGCGATGTCGCCGCCGGCCGGCAGTTCCAGCTTCAGCGTGCCGCCCGCCAGCGCGATCTCCTCGTCGACGAACACCGCTTCCGGCGTTGCATTGGCGTAGGGCATGGGCGCATAGAGCGGCGGCGCCAGCACCGCGGCGCCGACCGTGCGCCCGCCTTGCCGCAGCAAGGCCGCACCGCTGACGTGATAGTCGCCCGAGAGCAGCAGGAAGCGCCCCGGCACCATCGCCAGCAGCAGCTCCAGCAGCTCGCGCCGCTGCGCCTGCGCGTACTGCCAGGTGTCGATGCAGCCCGGGTTGGCGGGGTCGGCGTTCATGCGCACGCCCGGCAGCACCACCGAGCCGCTGGCGATCACGTTCAGGCTGTCCTGCGCCTCGGGCTGCGCCAGCCAGCGCGCGAGCCGCGCGAACACGTCGGGTGCGACGATTTCCGGCCGGTTGCGCTGGCGGTCGTAACGGGTGTCGATCACGAAGAAGCGGGCGCAGCCGTGGCGGAAGCGATAGCTCGGTTTCGGCCAGGGCCCCAGCGGCGACTGCACTCGCTGGAAGGCGGTGATGGCCTGGGCCGCGACCCGGAAACCCAGCCGCTCGCGCTGCGCGTAGCTGCTGCCGGGCGTCCAGTCCGGCCAGTGCTCCTCCACCAGCGGCCCGCCGAGCGGGTAGCCGTCGGTCCACTCGTGGTCGTCGGGCGTCAGGTAGACCGGCAGCGCGGCCAGCAGCTGCCCCAGCCCCTCGCGCCGGAAGGCGGTTTCATGGCGTTCGTAGTAGCGCTCCAGCGGGCTCGCCGGGTCCACCAGGCCGGCGGTGGCATCGGCGTAGATCTGGTCGCCCAGCAGCATGGCGAAAGCCGCCGGGTCCCGCGGCAGGGCGTCGACGAAACGCTGCACTTCGGTGTCGACGCGGGCCTGGTCCAGGCCCAGGCCGGGATGACGGCAGCAGGCCACGGCGAACGGCACCAGCGCGCTCTCGCGCGGCAGGGTCGCCAGCGCCACCGGCGGCACCCGGAACACGGCGCTCTGGAACGGGAAGGCGTGGCCATCGCTCAGGCGCGGCAGCACCAGCTCTGGCGCCATGTCGGCGTCGACCTGGTTGATGAAGCGGTCGATCTCCGGGTCGGCCGCCCGCGGGCTGCCCAGCAGCTCCAGCCCCACCTGCGCGTGCCAGGACTCGTGCAGCGTCAGCACCTGCCACGCTTGGGCCTCGGCGCCGTCCGCGCCCAGGTCCAGGTCGGCCCAGGCCACCCGTTCGGCCACGGCGCGGTCGCCCGCCCGCGCGGTGCCGGTGGTGAGCACGTTCCAGCGCACCGGGCTCGTCCAGGTCACGAACTGCGACCGGCCGGGCGGCTGGTAGCGCAGCAGCACATCCGGAAGCTTCGCGCCTTCCGACAGGCCGCCCCGGTCGTCGACGATGAAGCTCACCCGCAACAAGGTCGCAGCGCCCTGCTCGCGCAGCCAGCCGACGAAGGGGCCGATGCGCGGCGGCCGCGCCACCCAGCCCCGCGGCTCCGTCTGCCCGGCTACGTGGTCGCGCGCGGCCAGCGCCTGGCCGAAGAAATGCAGGATCTCGGGGAACACGAGAGAAGAGGCGGCAGCGCCGATCAGCACGTCGAGGTGGCCGTGCCCCTCCACCAGCACCGGCCCGACCTGGCCGTCGCGGCGCACGCAGAAGTTCCGCTGCCAGCCTTCGTGGAAGTTCGCCAGGCCGCTGAACGCACGGGTGGCGCTGCTGGCGTCGAACAGCTCGTTGGCCGCGCCATGCAGCAGCTGGATCGGGAAGGCGGCGTGCCGGCGCAGGTTGTCGTCGGTGACGTAGCGGTTGATGCCGTCCTCGTCGACCAGCCGCTCGCGGTCGACGAAGCGGCGGGCGTGCGTGAACAGGCGCAGGTTGGCTTCGCCGAACAGCAGGTTCATCGCGGCGAAGGTGTCGCGGTTGATGTTCTCGTGGCGGAACAGCGGCGCTTCGATGAAGCGGATGCGGCGGCAGGTGGCCGAAGCGTCTTCATGCCCGTCCACCTTGCAGTCCTCGGCCGCCGGCGCCGGCAGCGTGGCCAGCAGGCGGTCCAGCATCGGCAGGAACATGCCCTCCTGCGGCCCGCGCACGGCGAACGGGATGGAGCCGCGGCGCCAGATCGCCTGCAGCAGGGTCGGCAGCCAGGTCTTGGACTGCGTGCCGCGCGCGCCCACCAGCCACGGGTGGACCTGGCTGGTCATCGCGTGCGACAGCATGGACAGGCTGGGCGCGGTACCGCGGATCGGCTGCGCCGCCGCGATGCCGTGGCTCAGGCGCCCGGACAGGATGGACATCCAGAGCGCGGCCGCGCCTATGCACTGGGCGAAGGCGCCGATCTGCAGCGCATGCGATTCCGGTTGCGGCTGCTCCGCCTGCAACTGCTTCAGGATGTGCTTCACCGCGCCGGGAATGTCGTTCTCCGCGATCTGGTCCACCGAGCAGGCGTCGGCGGCATAGCCGCTGCGGGTGGACATGCGCATCTCCAGCACCCAGACTTCGTGGCCTTCGCGCAGGAAGCGCTCGGCCAGGTTCTCGGGCACCGTCTTCAGCGTGAAGGTCAGGCCCGACTGGCCGAAGGCGTGCAGCAGCAGCACCGACTTCGCCCGTGCCACCGGCAGGCCCTGCCAGGTCCCGCGCCGGATCTCCGTGGGCTGAACCTGGCCTTGCGCGTCGCGGGCGCGGTAGCGCCGCAGCTGCAGTTGCAGCGGGGCCTGGCTCTCGTCGCCGCGGTCGCTGCTGGAGAAGCCGCGGCGCACGGCGATCGTGTGCAGTTCGGCCAGCGCGAAACCGCCGCCGGGCAGCCGCAGCCGGGTCTCGGCTTCGCTGGCCTGGTCCGGCAGCGGCAGCTGCGAATAGGTGGGCAGCCGGAAGTCCAGCAGCCGCGTCTTCAGCGCGAAGCGCAGGAACAGCATCGGGTACGACGCCAGCGCCAGCATGCCGCTGGTGGTGTCGCCGCGCAGTCCCAGCTCCATCGCCCCCTGGGCATGCCGGCGCGCCGCCGACAGGCCGCTGGAAGTGAGGTTGTCGAACCCCATGCAGAACGTGCCCTTCAGCAGCGCCGGCGCCCAGCGCGGCAGCCGGCCGCGCACCACCCGCAGCCTGGCGTTCATGGACTGTTCCCAGAAGGTCGGGCGCAGCGCCTGCGGCCGGCCCTGCACCGTGCGCAGCAGCCACAGCAGCAGCTGGACGATCGAGGCGCGGTACATCACCGTCTTGGTCGCATGCAGGGTGACTTCTTCCGGCACCGCGGCATCGTCGCCCTCGCGCCGCATGGGAACGCGGTAGACCATCACCCGCTTCTCGCTGGCGTGCACCAGCTGCCGCAGCAGCGCCATGCCCCAGGCAACGCGCTGGGACAAGCTCGCGGCGCGGAACGCCTGGTCCGGAAAATCGCGCCGCACCCGCAGCACCAGCCACGTGACCAGGGTCCGGGAAAACGGCAACAGCAGCAGCAGCGCCGCCAGCAGGCCCAGTGCGGCCGCGAAGGCGCCCCAGCCGCGGAAAGCCGCGGCAGGCACGGCGACGACCGCCAGCGCCAGCAGCAGCAGCTCCAGCATCGTGCGCAGGAACAGCCCCGGGCCGCTGCTGCCGCGGGCCGCCGGCATCGGCTCGAACAAGCCCGTGGCGGCTTCGTACGCCACCTGCACCGGCTGCTGCGGCCCGTCGTGCCCGAGCACCAGCCTGGCCTGCACGTCCAGCGCGTGGCGGCGCTGGCGCATGTCGGACTGGATGTCCTTGCTGGAGAAGGTGGCCTGCACCCGCGCCGCCACCGGCTGCCCGGCGAAGCGCCGCGCCAGCGCGCCATGCAGGCGCAGGTGCGACGCGATCAGCACTTCATGCAGCTTTGCGTCGATGCGCACGTCGACCGAAGGCAGGGCCTGCGGCGTGCGCACTTCGCCGCGCAGCACCGCGGCGCCGGCGGTGGCGGCAGCGGTGGCACCGGTCTTCTCCGGCAGCGCGTCCAGGGCGCGCTCGGCCAGCGCCGCAATCGTCCACAGCGGGTTGCAGCCCAGCGCCGTCGGCACGATGGCGCCATCCAGCACGTACAGGCCCTGGTACAGGCGCGGCTCGTTCCGGTGGCCGACGTCGCGCTGCCCCTTGACCGGCAACTGCATCGCGTCGGCGGCGATGAAGCGGCGCCCGGGGTCGTGCACCCACACCCGGCCGAGGTCGTCGACCACGCCGCAGTCCGGATCGTCGCTCATCACGCAGCCGCCCAGCGGATGCACCGTGGTGATCGTGGGGCTGGGCCGCGGCCCGGCCATGAGCTCGGTGGCGGCTTTCGGCATCGCCTGCCACAGCGGGCTGTGCACGTGGCGCGCGCCGATGCGGTCGAACAGCTTCTGCTGTTCCTGGTAGGTCGCCAGCTGCTCGGGCGCGGGCAGGTAGGGCGCCGTCCGGTCCGAGCCTTCCAGCCACACCAGCCGCGCCGGCGAACCGTCGTGGCCCATGGCCAGCAGCACCTGCGTGTGCTGCGCCCTGTGGTCGCTGGCCGCCAGCGGGTCCTCGCGCAGCTCCGACGCCCGCGGCAGCTCGCGCAGCCACCAGCCATCGAGCGCCTTCAGCGTGCTGGCCGTGGCCAGCAGCTCGCGATACAGCTGGGCGATGGCGCGCGGCACGGCGCCGTCCTGCAGCACCAGACGGCGCTCCAGCGGCAAGCGGCGCGGCGTCCCCTCCTCCTCGCTGTCGCGCCGGCGGATCGCCGCGGTGATGGTGGGCCCGACGATGCTGCCTGCCTGGTAAGCGGCGCCGGCCCGCGCCTTCTCCCACTCCACCACGCCGGCCGCGCCGCGCCCCAGGCTGCCGACCGCTTCGTCCTCGCCCACCACCCAGCTCAGGCTGTCGCCGTTGCCGGAGACGCGCGTGCCGAGCGCCGGCGAGAAGAACAGCTTGTCCCCCGCCAGCGACTGCGAGCGTTGCAGCAGCTGGGTCGAGCCCATCGTGCCGGCGCAGACGAACAGCATGGGCGCGAGCAGCTGGCGCGTCGTCGCGGACGCCCGCGTGTCGCTGAACATCTCGCGCGTGGCCAGGAACTCCTGCTGCGCGTCGGTGGCAAAGGCGTGCACGCGCCAGCCCTGGTGCGCCCCGCCCGCGCTGACCTCCGCCTCGAACCGGTACACCTCGGCCTGGGTGACGATCTGCACCCGGCCGGTGGCCAGCGCCGCCTTCAGGTAGGTCTCCGGCAGGCTGCCCTTGGCGTCCGGCACGTTGCAGCCGGAGGCGCAGTCGCCGCAACGCAGGCAGCGCTGCGGATCGACGGTGAGGTCCACCGCCTCCGCCTGCGCGCCCGCCGCCGCACCCAGCCGCCCCAGCGCCAGCGTCTTGCCCAGCTGTTCCTTGCCGGGCAGCGAGGAATCCCAGCGCGTCACCCGCAGCTGCGCGCGAGCCCGGTCGTAGAAGGGCTGCAGGCCAGGCGCGTGGGCATGGCGGATGGCGGCCGGCCAGTGCGGCTGCGCGAACACGTCGGCATCCGGCTGCATGACCACGCCCGCATTGATCAGGCTGCCGCCGCCCAGGCCGTTGCCGGTGACGGCCACCATGCCCTGCCCCAGGTGCACTTCCACCAGGCCGGTGGCGCGGCCCATAGGCGCGCCGCTGGTGGGCACGTTGCTGCGGAAGAACTTGGGCAGCAGCGAGAAGTCGTTGGGAAACTCGCCGGGCAGGTATTCGCTGCCGCGCTCCAGCAGCAGCACCCGGTAGTTCTTTTGTGCCAGCCGCAGCGCGGCCACGCTGCCGCCATAGCCCGAGCCGACCACGATGGCGTCGAACGGCGGACCGGCCCGCTCCCTGCCCTGCCAGTCCGGCGACTGGAGCCATTCGCGCCAGGAAGCAGAGAGGGGTTGTCGGGCTGCCGAGCGGTCGTTCCCGCTCATGCCGGTTCGTTGACGGGCTGGGCTTGCGGCACCGCCGCCGCGCGCTCGGGCAGGGCCTGGCGCAGGCATTGCAGCAGCCGCTCGGGCGTGACCGGCTTCTGCAGCACCGGGAACGCGAGGTCGCGCTCGGCGATGTCGGAGTCCCCGGAGACGATCAGCGCGGGAAACTGGCCGTACTGGGCGCGCACCGCGTTGATCGCCGCCACGCCGTCGCCCTCGGTCAGGCGGAAGTCCGCCACCATGAAATCCGGCTTGCGCCGCAGGTCGTGCTGCAGCTGCGCCAGGCTGGCGCCCTGCGCCACCTGGGCGCCGGCCTCGCGCAGCCAGGCGCACAGTGCCTCGCGCGCCAGCCGGTCGTTTTCCACCACCGCCACCAGCACGCCGTCCAGCGGCGTGGCCGTGCGTTGGCCGCCAATGGGCGGCTGGCCCTGCACCTCCTGCTCCTCGGCCAGCGACAAGCGCAGGCTGACGCGGGTTCCTTCGCCGGCCCGGGATTCGAGCTGCAGGTTCGCATGCATCAGGTCGGCCATGTGGCGCGAAATCGCGAGCCCCAGGCCTATGCCCTCGGCCTCGGCGACGCTCGCCGACGGGCCGCGGTAGAACGCGTTGCAGGCCTGCGCCAGTTCGTCGGCGTGCATGCCGACGCCATGGTCCACGACGGAGATTTCCACCTCACCCTGGCGCGGGGCGACCTGCAGGACGATCTCGCCCTGCAGCGAGTACTTGTAGGCATTGTCCAGGAAGTTGCGCAGCAGCCGCTCCAGCAGCACCGGGTCGGCCATCACGTTGACCGGCGCCTCCATCTCCAGCCGGAACTTCAGCGCCTTGGCCGCGCACTTCTCGGCGTAGCCGCTCACCGCCGCGGCGACCAGCCGGTCCAGCTGCACCGGACGCAGCACCGCCTTCATGGTGCCGGCGTCGATCTGGGCGAAGTCCACCAGGTGGCGGAACATGGTGTCGATCGACTGGCCGGTGCGGGTGATCTGCAGCGCCATGGCGTCGCGCCGCGCCGGGTCGGTGGACTTGCGGAAGATGTCGGTCAGGAACAGCAGCGCCTGCACCGGCTGCCGCAGGTCGTGGCTGGCGGCGCCGAGGAAGCGCGTGCGGGCCTTCTGCGCCTCCTGCTGGCGGTCCAGCGCGTCGCGCAGCTGGTGCACCAGGGACACGTTCTGCTCCGCCACCGCCACCGTGTCGCGCAGCTGGCCGTAGACCACCTGGGCCAGCTTCACCAGCATGCGTCCGCCCAGCACCATGCTGATGCCGATCATCACCAGGTCCGTCACGTCGGCATGGCGGATCCAGCCCAGGTAGACCGTCGCCAGGCAGGTGGTGAGGTAGATGGCGTAGACCCGCGGCTGCACGGCCAGCACCGAGACCGCGACCGACACCCAGCCGACGGTGATGATGGTCAGCACGCCGACTTCGGCCAGCGTCAGGTAGCGGGCGAACAGCGGCACCGACATCGGCGCGAACCAGCCGGTGAAGGCGGCGACGACGGCGATGCGGAACAGGGTCTCGCGGGTGGGGCCCTGGCGCCGCACCAGGCGATTGAAATAGGGCTCGCGCAGGGCCATCACCACGGCGAAGGCGCCGTACCAGGCCAGGTACTGCAGCCAGCCGGCGGCCGGCACGTAGATGAAACCGATCAGCGCGCCCATGACCAGCGCCGTCACCGCACCGGCGCGCGCCTGCGACAGGATCATCGCCACGCTGCGCTTGATCAATTCGTCCGAGGCCGGCGTCTCCGCCGCTGCGATCTGTCCCACGGGCTCTCCCTTTTGTTACCGGCAGTTTCGCCCAGAACGCGCGCGGCGACAATCCGCTGTTCCTCTACCATGCAGGGGATGACGACGACGCACCTGCTGTACCTCCACGGTTTCCGCTCGTCGCCGCGCTCCTTCAAGGCGCAACGCATGGCGGCCGCGGTGCAGGCCCGCCATCCCGCCGTGCGGTGGTGGTGCCCGCAACTGCCGCCCTCGCCGCGGGCCGCGCTGGACCTGCTGCGCGCGGGCACGCGCGACTGGCCGCGCGAGCGGATGGCGGTGGTGGGCTCGTCCCTGGGCGGCTTCTACGCCACCTGCATCGCCGAAGACACCGGCTGCCGCGCCGTGCTGCTGAACCCCGCGGTGGACCCGGCGCGCGACCTGGGCAGATATGTCGGCGAGCTGACCGCCTGGCACGATCCCGGCGAGCACTTCTACTTCGCGCCGGAGTACGTGGACGAACTGCTGGCGCTGGAGCGCGGCCCGGTGGCGCAACCGGAGCGCTATTTCGCCGTGATCGCCAAGGGCGACGAGGTGCTGGACTGGCGCGAAATGACAGGCCGCTACCCCGGCGTGCGCACCCGGCTGCTGGAAGGCGGCGACCACGCGATCTCGGACTTCGACGAGCACCTGGACGAGGTGCTGGCCTTCCTGGACCTCGCCTGAAAAAAACAGCCGGACGCAGAGGACGCAAAGGTTTCGCAGAAGACGCAGAAGGATTCGAAAGTCCTTGAAAGGATTTTTTGGCGTGTTCTGCGCAACTTCTGCGGCCTCTGCGTCCGGAAGTCCGTTCCCCGCCCCGCATGGGACAATCCCGCATGTTCGCGTTGTTTGAAGAAGCCGGGAAATTCCAGGCCGGCCGGGTGCTCTCGGAGGCCGACGCCTCCTCGCAGGTGGAGCTGGAAAGCGGCAAGCGGGTGAAGGTGAAGGCCGCCAACATCCTGCTCAAGTTCGAAAAGCCCAGTCCGGCGGAGTTGCTGCGGGAAGCGCAGGCGCTCGCCGCCACCATCGAGCTGGACCTGGCCTGGGAGTTCGCGCCGGACGAGGAATTCGGTTTCGCCGACCTCGCCCGCGAATATTTCAGTGCCGGCGCCAGCCTTGCCCAGCAAGCGGCCGCGCTGCTGCGCCTGTTCGAGGCGCCGCACTACTTCCGCCGCGCCGGCAAGGGGCGCTTTCGCAAGGCGCCGCCCGAGATCCTGCAGCAGGCGCTGCTGGCCATCGAGAAGAAGAAGCAGGTGCAGGGACAGATCGCCGCCTGGGCGGCGGAACTGGCGGCCGGCACCTGCCCGCCGGCCATCCGCGACCAGCTGTACAAGATCCTGTTCAAGCCGGACAAGAACGCGCCCGAATACAAGGCCGTGGTCGAAGCCTCGCGCAACACGCATACGGCGCCGCTGGCGCTGCTGCAGAAGGCCGGCGCCATCACCTCGCCCTATCAGTTCCACTGGAAACGCTTCCTGCTGGAACACTTCCCCAAGGGCACCGGCTTCCCGCCGATCGCCGCCCCGGCCATCAAGGACGACCTGCCGCTGGCGGCGGTGCAGGCCTTCTCGGTCGACGATTCCAGCACCACTGAAATCGACGACGCGCTCTCCGTCCAGGGCCTCGGCACCGGCACGGTCACGGTGGGCATCCACATCGCCGCGCCCGGGCTGGCGCTGCAGACTGGTGGACCGCTGGACCTGCTGGCGCGCCAGCGCCTGTCCACGGTCTACATGCCGGGCCACAAGGTGACGATGCTGCCCGACGACGTGGTGCAGGCGTACACGCTGCTGGAAGGCCGCGATTCCCCGGCCGTGTCGCTCTACGTGCAGTTCGACGAAGCCTCGCTCGAAGTGAAGAGCCAGGAAACGCGCCTCGAGCGGGTGCCGATCGCGGCCAACCTGCGGCACGACCAGCTCGATGCGCATCTCGACGAGACCTGGCTGGAAGATGCCTCCGTGGTCCGGCCCGACGTGCCGCAGCCCGCCGCGCGCTTCCGCACCGAACTGTCCTTCCTGTTCCGCCTGGCAAAGCAGCTGAAGGCGCAGCGCGAGGTGGTGCGCGGCAAGCCGGAGAACTTCAACCGGCCCGACTACAACTTCCGCCTGGCCGGTGCCGCGGACGGCGAGCCGGCCGGCGACGAACCGGTGGAAATCACGGTGCGCCGGCGCGGCGCGCCGCTGGACCTGATCGTGGCCGAGGCCATGATCCTCGCCAACAGCACCTGGGGCCTGTGGCTCGCCGACTGCGGCGTGCCGGCCATCTACCGCAGCCAGGCCAGCCTGGCGCCTGGCGTCAAGGTCCGCATGGGGACCAAGGTGGCGCCGCACGCCGGCATCGGCGTGAAGGCCTATGCCTGGAGCACCTCGCCGCTGCGCCGCTACACCGACCTGGTGAACCAGTGGCAGATCATCGCCGCCGCCCGCCACGGCCGCACCGCGGCACTGGCCGCGCCCTTCAAGCCCAAGGACGCGGAGCTGTTTTCCATCATCTCCGCCTTCGACGCCGCCTACAGCGCCTACAACACGAACCAGGCCGGCATGGAGCGCTTCTGGACGCTGCGCTACCTGCAGCAGCAGGGCGTGCAGGAACTGGAGGCCACCGTGGTCAAGGAAGGCCTGGCGCGGGCCGACAACCTGCCCCTGGTGCTGCCGGTGCTGGGCGCCGGCGACCTGCCGCGCGGCAGCCGGGTGCTGGTCAAGCTGGGGGCCATCGACCTGATCACCCTGGACGTGAACGGCACCGTCATCGCCCGCCTGGATGCGGAACCCGTCGCGCAGGCGTCGGAAGAAGGCGACAGCGAGGACGAAACCGTGGCTGGGCCGATTGCCATTGCCATGGATGTCACGGACACTTCGGAGGATGAAGTCGGGACGCCTGTCGTTGTCCCTGCCGCCAGCTAACCGCCTGTGAATTTGAAGACCTTCAGTACCCTGCAGATCGCTCTGGGCGCATCCTTCGCCGTCCATGCGGCGTTGCTGACCGTCCGCATCGTCGACCCCGAGGGCTTCAACCGCGTGTTCCAGGACACGCCGCTGGAAGTGGTGCTCGTCAACGCCCGCAGCAACGAGAAGGCCGAGCGCGCCCAGGTCATCGCCCAGGCCAGCCTGGCCGGCGGCGGCGAAGCCGAGAAGGGCCGCGCCACTTCGCCGCTGCCGCCTTCGGCGCTGATGCAGGCGGGCGACGCCGCCGAGGACTCGCAGCGCCACATCGAAGCGATGCAGGAGCAGCAGATGCTGATGCTCTCGCACGTGAAGAACACCCTGGCCACGATGCCGCCGGCCGACCCCAAGCAGCTGACCAGCAATCCGGAGACCTCGGCGCAGGAAGAGAAGCGGCGCCACCTGACCATGCTGCTGGCCGAGATCGAGAAGCGCATCAACGAGGAAAATGCCCGGCCGAAGAAGCGCTACATCAGCCCGGCGACGCGCGAAGAGGTCTACGCCGTGTACTACGACGGCCTGCGGCGCCGGATCGAGGAGCGCGGCACCCGCAACTTCCCCGAGTTCGCCGGCCGCAAGCTGTATGGCGAACTGACCATGATCGTGACCGTCAATTTCGACGGCCGCATCCTCGACACCGAAGTAGTGGAAAGCTCCGGCAACCTGACGCTGGACCGGCGCGCCGCCGGCATCGCCAAGGCCGCGGCCCCCTTCGGCCGCTTCAACGACGCGATGCGGCGCAAGGCCGACCAGATCGTCGTCGTCTCGCGCTTCAAGTTCACGCGCGAAGACGTGCTCGAGACCAACCTCACCAGCCGCTGATCACCGCCGTGGACCGTTATTGCGTCATGGGCAATCCCGTGCAGCACAGCAAGTCGCCGTGGATCCACGCGCGCTTCGCGGCGTTGACCGGCCAGCCGGTGGAATACGGCAGCCGGCTGATCCCGCTGGATGGTTTCCCGGCCGCCGTGCGTGCCTTCCGCGAAGAAGGCGGCAAGGGCTGCAACATCACGGTGCCGTTCAAGTTCCAGGCCGCGTCGCTGGTGAGCCGGCGCAGCGCCCGGGCGGCGCTGGCCGACGCCTGCAACATCCTCAGCTTCACCGATGCGGGAATCACCGGCGACAACACCGACGGCATCGGCCTGGTGATGGACCTGCAGCGCAATGCCGGTGTCGCGCTGGCCGGCCGCGACCTGCTGCTGATCGGCGCCGGTGGCGCCGCGGCCGGCGTGCTGGGCCCGTTGCTCGACGCGCGGCCGCGCCGGCTGGTGATCGCCAACCGCACCTTGGCCAGGGCCAACGCACTGGAAGTACGCCACGCCCCGCTGGCCGAGGCCAACGAAGTGGAGTTGGCGGCGGTGAACCTGGACGGCGTGCGCGGCACCTTCGACGTGGTCATCAACGGCAGCGCCACCAGCCTCTCCGGTGCCGCGGTGCCGGTGCCCGGCAGCGTGCTGAAACCCGGCGCCCTAGCCTACGACATGATGTACGGCCCGGCGGCGCAGGGCTTCCTGCGCTGGGCCGCGGAGCACGGCGCCATCGGCCGCGACGGCCTGGGCATGCTGGTGGAACAGGCTGCCGAGGCCTTCCTGGTGTGGCGCGGCGTGCGCCCGCCGTCGGCCCAGGTGCTGGCCGAACTGCGCGCGGAGCTGGAGCGGGCGTGAAGGGTGCGCTGCGCTGGATCGGGCTCATGCTGTTGGCCTTGCTGGCGCTGCAGCTGTTCTTCCTGCTGCGCATCGCCGCCTGGGCGACGATCGCCCCCGAGTCGACCACCTTCCAGCGCTCGGAGGCCTGGCGCATCGCCACCGAAAAGCACCGGCTGCCCTGGAGCCAGCGCTGGGTGCCGTACGAACAGATCTCCGACAACCTGAAGCGCGCCGTGATCGCGTCGGAGGACGGCAGCTTCGTCTGGCACGACGGCGTGGATTGGGACGCGCTGGAAAAGGCCTGGGCCCGCAATGCCAAGGCGGAGGAGCAGGCTGCCAGGCGGACCGCGGTCGTGCGTCCCAACGCCAGGCCGCCGAAGATCGTCGGCGGCTCCACGATCAGCCAGCAGCTGGCCAAGAACCTGCTGCTGTCCGGCGAGCGCACCCTGCTGCGCAAGGGCCAGGAATTCGTGCTGACGATGGCGCTGGAGCGCATGCTGTCCAAGCAGCGCATCCTGGAGATCTACCTGAACAGCGTGGAATGGGGCGAAGGGGTGTTCGGCGCCGAAGCCGCCGCGCAGCATTACTTCCGCAAGAGCGCGAGCCGGCTGACGGCATACGAGGCCGCGCGGCTGGCAGTGATGCTGCCGCAGCCCAAGCGCTTCGAGAGAACCCCGGGCTCCGGCTATCTCGCCGGCCGCGCGTCCACCATCGTGGCGCGCATGCGCGACGCCGAGCTTCCTTGAAGCAACAGATCTCGCCGCTGGCGGCCAAGGCGCTGGGCCTGTTCCTGCTGGGTTTCGTGCGCCTGCTCACCGGCGCCCAGGCCCGCTGGTACGGCTGCCCGCCCAAGGCCGAACAGCGCATCTACTTCGCCAACCACCAGAGCCATGCCGACCTGGTGATGATCTGGGCCGCGCTGCCGGCCGAACTGCGCAGCATCACGCGGCCGATCGCGGCCAGGGACTACTGGACCAGCACGCCGCTGCGGCAGTGGATCACCACCGCAGTGTTCAACGCGGTCTACGTTGACCGCGAAAGAAAGGGCGACGAAGACCCGCTACAGCCGCTGGTGGATGCGCTGGCCAGCGGCGACTCGATCGTCATCTTTCCGGAAGGAACGCGCGGCCACGGCGAGGAGCCGCAGCCCTTCAAGTCGGGCCTGTACAGCCTGGCGCAGAAATTCCCGCAGGCGGTGCTGGTGCCGGCCTGGATCGACAACATCCAGCGCGTGATGCCCAAGGGCGAGGTGGTGCCGGTGCCCATCCTGTGCTCGGTGACCTTCGGCGCGCCGATCCGCCTGGAGCCTGGCGAGGAACGGCGCGCCTTCCTGGACCGCGCGCGGGCCGCCGTCATCGCCCTGCGCGACCTATGAACCGCTACCTGCGCAGCCTGAGTTCGACCGAGCAGGTGGCCGCCCTGTTCATCGTGGTGTTCGGGCTGCTGGTCATCGCCAGCGTCACCGCCTTCCTGTTCACCTTCCGCCGCAGCATCGACTCGCGCGACGAGGCCTGGCATGCGGAGTTGAGCGACTTCCGCGACTTGCTGGCCACCAGCTGGTTCATGGTGGTGGTGTTCTGGCTGGCCTGGGCCACCGGCGACACGATGGCGAACATCCTGTTCGGCCTGATCGCCTTCTTCGCCCTGCGCGAATTCATCACGCTGTCGCCCACGCGCCGCGGCGACCACCGCAGCCTGGTGCTGGCCTTCTTCGCGGTGCTGCCGATCCAGTTCTGGCTGGTGGCCACCCGGCACTTCGACCTGTTCACGGTATTCATCCCGGTCTACGTGTTCCTGGCCCTGCCGGTGGTGAGCGCGCTGTCGGGCGACACCCAGCGCTTCCTGGAGCGCAACGCCAAGCTGCAGTGGGGCATCATGGTCTGCGTCTACGGCGTGAGCCACGTGCCGGCCCTGCTGCTGCTGCAGTTCCCGGGGCGCAACTACGAGGGCAAGCAGGCCTTCCTGGTGTTCTTCCTGGTGCTCGTGGTGCAGACCTGCATGCTGGTGCAGCACCTGCTGACGCAGCGGCTGAAGCGGCCGCCCAGCCTGCCGGCCGTGAGCGCGAGCTTCAACTGGGAAAGCTGCGGCCTGGGCGTGCTGGCCGGGAGCGCGGTCGGCGGCCTGCTCTCCTTCATCACGCCGTTCAAGCCGGGGCAGGCGCTGGGGCTGGCGTTCGTGGCTTGCGTCGCCGGGGCGCTGGGGCACCTGGTGATGAAGGCATTGAAGCGCGACCGCGGCGTCACCGCCTGGGGCCAGCGTGAGCTGTCGGTGACCGGCGCCAACGGGCTGCTGGATCGCGTCGATGCCTTGTGCTTCGCCGCGCCGATCTTCATCCACTCGGTGCGTTGGTACTTCCGCGCCTGAAGCCGCTTCAGCGGGCCGCAGCCTGCCAGGCGACGTTGGCGGCGCAGAGTTCCACCGCTTCCAGCGCCTGCGCCAGGTTGTAGGGCGCGCCCGGCAGCTTGAGCTTGTCGCCGGCATGGAAGGCCTGGAGGGCGTCGCGGTCGGCGCGCGTGCACAGCTGTTCGTGCCAGCGCGGCATGCTGGCGCGCAGCTCCTCCGGCAGCCGCGCCGCCAACTGCGCGTCGTGTTCGCGGACGAAGGCGAACAGCGCCGGGGCGTTGCGCGGCTCGTCACCGGCCGCTTCGTAGATCGACTGGGTCTCGCGCACGTCCAGCGTGTCCGCCAGCGGCAGCATGAAGGCGCGCTGCAGCAGCGCCGGGTCGCGCACGTTGCCCAGGGCAAACAGGATGTCCATCCGGGTGCGGCTGTCCTGCGCCGCATGGGCCGCCGCCAGGTAGGCGTCGAACAGCCGGGCGTCGGCATCGCGCGCCGCGACCTGCAGCACGCGCTTGCCCAGCGCGCCCAGGCGGGCGCGGTCCCCGGCCAGCCAGGCCTGCGCCAGCGGCCGGGCCTGGGCCCGCAGCTTCGCGTCGTCGCCCAGGTCGGCCACCAGCGGCAGCACCGCGGAGCGCAGGCTGTGCACCGCATCCGTTTCGCGCACCTTCGGCAGCCAGCCGAGACGCGTGGCCAGCGGGCCGAAATGGGTGCGGATCCAGGTGGCCTGGGCGGCCTCGCGGCCCGCGAACAGGGCCGGGTGCAGGTCCGCCACCGCATAGGCCGCCGCCGTTGCGACCTCGGGACGCGGATCGCGGGCCATGCGGCCGGCCAGTTCCAGCAGCGACGCCAGGGGTAGCGCACCCGAGCGCGCCAGCGTGGCCTGTTCGGCCAGCAGGGCGATGGCTTCCGGGACCGAGAGCGGCGCGGCTGCCAGCCGGCGCAGCGACGGCGCCGTGAGCCGTGACAGGTAGTAGCCGCTGCCGCCCGGATTGGGCAGCACCCAGGCCGGGCAGTGCGCCGCCCCGGGCAGGACAACTTGCTGCTGCTCGTCGCGCAGCACGGTGCACACCGGCTGCTGCGCGCCCTCGGCACGAAGGCACACCGGAATGGCCCAGCGGCCGCCGCCGGAGGCCGCGCCGGCCGGCACGAAGCGTTGCTGGCGCAGGGTCGCCGTCGCCTGCGCACCGCTGCAAGCCACGGACACATCCACCAGCGGCACGCCGGGTTGCTGCACGAAGCCCGCCATGCCCGCGGCCAGCTGCGCGTCGCCATCGGCCAGCGCGGCGAAGAAATCCTCCGCCGACGCATTGCTCCAGGCATGGCGGCGCAGGTAGCGGCGCACGCCCTCCTGGAAGCGCGCCTCGCCGAGCACGGTCTCGTACATGTGGAGGATCGCGCCGCCCTTCTGGTAGGTGATGGCGCTGAAGGCTCCGGCGAGGTCGTCGCGGGTTTCCACCGGCCGCCGCACGCCGCGCGCGGTCGCCAGGCGGTCGGCGCCGAAGGCCTCCTGCCGCTCCCGCGCGCGCTGGGCATGCGGCTCCCAGGCCGGCTCGAACTGCGGCACCACCTTGCGCGACATCCAGGTGGCAAAGGATTCGTTCAGCCAGATGTCGTCCCACCAGCGCATGGTGACCAGGTCGCCGAACCACTGGTGCGCGATCTCGTGGGCGCCGACCCCGGCATAGGTTTTCTTGAAGCGCTCGTCCTCCCGGTCAGGCGTGGCCAGCAGCAGGCCCGAGCGATAGGTGATGAGGCCGGGGTTCTCCATCGCGCCGAAGTTGGTGGTGATGGGAATCACCATGCTGTCCAGCTTTTCGAACGGATAGGGAATGCCGAAATAGGCTTCCAGCGATTCGAGCAAACGCGGCGTGGCCTGCACGGCGTAACGCGCCTGCGCCGCCCGGCCGCGCGGGACGATGTAGCGCAGCTGCGTCTGGCGCAGGCCCGCCTTGCCGCCATCGACCACGTCGAACGGCCCGACGCCGAGCGCGACCAGGTAGCTGGGGAGCGGCTGGGTAGGCGCGAAGCGCACCTGCTTCCAGCCGTCCGCGGCGGGCTGCTCGGACACCACCGGCGTATTGGCCACGGCGACGTCGTCGCGCGGCACGGTCAGCGTCAGGGTCCAGGGCGTCTTCCAGTGCGGCTCGTCGAAGCTGGGAAAGGCGCGGCGCGCATGGTCCGATTCGAACTGGCTGAAGGCGTACCAGGCGCCCAGGTCCTGCTGGCGGAACAGTCCGCGGGTTTCGTCGTTCGACATGCGGCCACGGAAGTCGATGGCCAGGCGGGCGCGGCCCGCAGGCACGGCGCGGTCGAACTGCAGGCCGATGAACTGGTCGTCGCCGGCGCTCTGGGCGCGCGCCTGGAAGCGCTGTCCTCCGGCGGTGAGGACGGCGCTCCGCACCTCCAGGCCGGTGCCGTTGATCCAGATGAAGTCCCGCGCCGCCGCCAGCTCGATGTCGATCTCGACGCGGCCGCTGTACTGCTCCTGGCGCGGGTCGAGTTGCAGGGCGAGCTCGTAAGCGAGCGGACGGACCGCGTCGCCGAGGCGCATCACCGGTGGTGTGCGGTCCGCGGCGCCGGCGCCGGCGGCGAGGAGGAAGAGGAAGGCCAGGGCCAAGCGTCGGACGATATGCATTGGGTTCGGCGAAAGCGGCAAAGGCGCATTTGTACAACATTCCTTCTACGGCCCGCAGGTACACTGCGGCGATGCGCATTCTCGGCATCGACCCCGGCCTGCAAACCACTGGCTTCGGCGTCGTCGACGTGGAGGGCCACACGCTGCAATACGTCGCCAGCGGCACCATCAAGACCACGCACCTCGATCGCGGCGACCTGCCGGCCCGGCTGAAGGTGCTGTACGACGGCATCAGGGAAGTCCGGGCCCGCTACCAGCCCGATGCAGCGGCCGTCGAAATCGTCTTCGTCAACGTCAACCCGCAGGCCACGCTGCTGCTCGGGCAGGCGCGCGGCGCCTGCGTCACGGCCCTGGTCGCCTGCGATCTCTCGGTGGCGGAATACACCGCGCTGCAGATGAAGCAGGCAGTGGCCGGCTATGGCAAGGCCGGCAAGGCGGAAGTGCAGCAGATGGTGAAGCGGCTGCTGCAGCTGCCCGGGCTGCCGGGCAAGGATGCGGCCGATGCGCTGGGCCTGGCGATCACGCATGCGCACGTGGGCGCCGCGCTGGCGCGGATCGCGGCCGCGACGCCCATCGGGCGCAAGACGACGGGGATGTACCGGGGCGGCCGGGCGCATTGACCTCGGTCCTCCCCGCAGCGCCTTTGTAGGGTGGGTTCGCGAAGCGACCCCACCATGCGCATGCGCGTTGCGTTCCGGGGCGCGTCGCGCCAGGCGGTGCGCGGCGCAAGGCCGCTGGGGTGGCGGTCGGCGCGCTTCGCTCCGCCGACTTCCCTCCAAGGCTGGCCCCGGCGGCGGCGCGGCCGAACTCGCTGCGTTTTTGCTCGCTTCACGAGCAAAAACTCCGCTCAGCCACCGGACCGCGAGAATGAAAGGTACGCGTGCTGCGATACGCCTGCGGCTCTCGTCAGCACGCTCCGCCGCCGGGGCCAGCCTTTCCGGCGCCACCCCTTGATGCGGCCTTGCACCGCGCACCGCCTGGCACGACGGGAGAGCCCTGCTTGATCGGCCCGGCGACCGAGCGCGGCGCAGCGAACCCGCCTTACCAGGCCCGGGCAGGAATGGCGAAACCCGCCGGCGCTTCGCGCTCGTCGCCGAAGGTCACGACCTCGAACGCATCCTGGTCGGCCAGAAGCGCGCGCAGCAGCTTGTTGTTCAGGGCGTGGCCGGAACGGAAGGCGCTGTAGGCGGCTAGCAGGGGCTTGCCCACCAGGTACAAGTCGCCCATCGCGTCGAGAATCTTGTGCTTCACGAACTCGTCGTCGTAGCGCAGGCCGTCCGAGTTCAGCACGCGGTAGTCGTCCATCACGATCGCGTTGTCCATGCCGCCGCCCAGGGCCAGGCCGCGCGAGCGCATCATCTCCACGTCCTTGGTGAAGCCGAAGGTGCGGGCGCGCGCGATGTCGCGCGAATAGCGGCCCGAGCTCAGGTCGAACTCGTAGCGCTGGCCCGTGGAGCTCACGACGCGGTGGGCGAAGTCGATCTCGAAGGACAGCTTGTAGCCATGGAACGGGTCCAGCCGCGCCCACTTCAGGTCGTCGCCCTCGCCCTCCCGCACTTCGATCGTCTTGCGCACGCGGATGAAGCGGCGCGGGGCGTTCTGCTCCTCGATGCCCGCGCTTTGCAGCAGGAACACGAAGGAAGCGGAGGAGCCGTCCAGCACCGGGACTTCGTCGGCGGTGATGTCGACGTACATGTTGTCGAGGCCGAGGCCGGCGCAGGCCGACATCAGGTGCTCCACGGTCTGCACCTTGGCGCCGCCATTGGAAATCGTCGATGCCAGGCGGGTATCCGTCACGGCCTGGGCGGAGATCGGGATGTCCACCGGCAGCGGCAGGTCGACGCGGCGGAACACGATGCCCGTGTCCGGCTGGGCCGGCCGCAGCGTCAGTTCCACCCGCTGGCCGCTGTGCAGGCCCACGCCGACCGCCTTGGTCAGGGACTTGAGGGTGCGTTGGCGCAGCATGCGGGGGATTTTAAAGGGCCAGCCCCGCCCGCCACCTGGCTTTTCGGTATGACCTTGATAGCGCGAGCCCATTGGCTGAGCCTGGGGGCCGTAGGTGAAGCCGGGACGAAGGAGCCGTGAAGTGCCCGTGAAGCACGGGTAAAGGGAAGACGGCAGTTGGTCTTCAGGAATAAAAAGAGGCGGGCTCCCTGCGCCCGCCCCAAGCTTCTTCCCTTGGAGAGATCTAGTCGGCTTGTTTGCGGAGGAAAGCCGGGATTTCGAAATCGTCCATGCCGCCCGAAGACAGCGCATCGACCTTCGCCGCCGCCTGCGTGCGGTTGGTGCGCCACACGCTGGGCACGGCCATGCCGTGATAGTCCGGCTGCGCCGCCACCTGCACGCCGGATCCCTGCATTTCGCGGGTGACGATGGCGCCCGGGCCGGCGATGGCGTTGTTGATGGTCGGCACGTTGAACGGCACGTTGTCGGTGCCGGTGCGCAGCACCTGCAGGGGCGGCGCCGTGCGGCGCTGCTGGCCCGCGCGCGACAGGCCGGTCGCCACCACGGTCACGCGGACCTGGTCGCCCAGCTCGTCGTCGTAGGCCGTGCCGTAGATCACGTGCGCGTCCGGCGAGGCATAGGCGCGGATGGTGTTCATCGCCAGCTTGGACTCCGACAGCTTCAGGCTGCCCTTGGCCGCGGTGATCAGCACCAGCACGCCCTTGGCGCCCGACAGGTCGATGCCTTCCAGCAGCGGGCAGGCCACGGCCTGTTCCGCCGCGATGCGCGCGCGGTCCGGCCCGGAAGCCAGCGCCGTGCCCATCATCGCCTTGCCCGGCTCGCCCATCACGGTGCGCACGTCCTCGAAGTCGACGTTGACGTGGCCCGGCACGTTGATGATTTCCGCGATGCCGCCGACGGCGTTCTTCAGCACGTCGTTGGCGTGCGCGAAGGCCTCGTCCTGGGTGATCTCGTCGCCCAGCACTTCGAGCAGCTTCTCGTTCAGCACCACGATCAGCGAATCGACGTTGGCTTCCAGCTCCGCCAGGCCGTTATCGGCGTTGGTCATGCGGCGGCCGCCTTCCCAGTCGAACGGCTTGGTCACCACGCCGACGGTCAGGATGCCCATTTCCTTGGCCACGCGCGCGATCACCGGCGCGGCGCCGGTGCCCGTGCCGCCGCCCATGCCGGCCGTGATGAACAGCATGTGGGCGCCCGAGATCGCCTCGCGGATCGCCTCCACCGCCAGTTCCGCGCACTCTCGGCCCTTGTCCGGCTTGCTGCCGGCGCCCAGGCCGCTGCCACCGAGCTGGATGTGCTTGTGCGCCGAGCTGCGCGCGAGCGCCTGGGCGTCGGTGTTGGCGCAGATGAATTCCACGCCCTGCACGCTGCGCTCGATCATGTGGGCCACGGCGTTGCCGCCGCCACCGCCGACCCCGATCACCTTGATCTGGGTGCCTTGGTGGAACTCCTCGACTTCGATCATTTCGATGCTCATTGCATGCTCCTGGAAATACGTTGCAGTTGCCACTGACTTGTCTTGTTGGTGTGTCACTAACGCGGGAACGGTGAATCGGTGCACCGACATCGCTCCTTTCCGCGGGGAGGGCTCCCGCGCGCCAGCCACAAACGGTAGGGGACTGCCATCAGAAATTCCCCACGATGAAATCCTTGATCCGGCCGAAGGCGGTCTTCATGGAGCCGTGCTGCAGCGCCACCCTCTGGCCGCGAATGCGGGCCAGGCGCGCTTCCTCCAGCAGGCCCATGACCGTGGCCGCGCGCGGCTGGGCGATCATGTCGGAGAGCGCTCCGCGATAACGCGGCAGGCCGCGCCGCACCGGCTTCAGGAAGATGTCCTCGCCCAGTTCCACCATGCCCGGCATCACGGCGCTGCCGCCGGTGATGACGATGCCCGAAGACAGCACTTCCTCGTAGCCCGACTCGCGGATCACCTGCTGCACCAGCGAGAAGATCTCCTCCACCCGCGGCTCGATCACGCCGGCCAGGGCCTGGCGCGACAGCATGCGCGGGCCGCGGTCGCCCAGCCCCGGCACTTCCACCTGGGTTTCCGGGTCGGCCAGCAGCTGCTTGGCCCAGCCCGATTCGACCTTGATGTCCTCGGCGTCCTTGGTCGGCGTGCGCAGCGCCATCGCGATGTCGCTGGTGATCAGGTCGCCGGCGATCGGGATCACGGCGGTGTGCCGGATGGCGCCGCCGGTGAAGATCGCCACGTCGGTGGTGCCGGCGCCGATGTCGACCATCGCCACGCC
>JAQGMU010000256.1 GCA_028292195.1 Ramlibacter sp.
GGCAACGACCCCATCAGCGTCCTCGGCGGCGGCGGCGGTGCGCGGCCACGGGCCGGCGGCGGGCAGCGGCGCCAGCGTACGCGCGAGTCGGTGGACCTGCGCAGCTTCCTGAACGAGGCGGCGATGGACCGCCTGCAGGCCGCCGCCGAGAAGGCGGTGGAGTACGGCAAGGACGAGGTCGACACCGAGCACCTGCTGAT
This sequence comes from Ramlibacter sp., assembly GCA_028292195.1. Classification (GTDB taxonomy): domain Bacteria; phylum Pseudomonadota; class Gammaproteobacteria; order Burkholderiales; family Burkholderiaceae_C; genus Ramlibacter. The sequence continues at coordinate 201 of JAQGMU010000256.1, forward strand.
GGCCCTGGTCGACAACGAGGTGGTGCAGGAGATCCTGAAGGAATTCAAGCTCTCGGCCGCCGACCTGCGGCAGACGCTGCAGGAGAATGCGCCGCGCGGCGACCACCAGGTGAAGGATGGCGAGACGCCGCAGGTCGGCGTGTCGCCGCGCGCCAAAAGCGCGCTGGACCACGCACTGATCGCCTCGCGCGAACTGGAACACAGCTACGTCGGGCCGGAGCACATCCTGATCGGTCTGGTGGAAGAGGACGACGGCTTCGCCGGCGAGCTGCTGCGCAAGCTGGGGCTGACGGCGCAGGCGCTGCGGCAAAAGACCGTGAAGGTGGTCGGCAAGGGCGCCGAGGAAGGCAAGCTGAGCAAGCGCAGCGCCACGCCGACGCTGGACAAGTACGCGCGCGACCTGAGCGAGCTGGCGCGCAAGGGCAAGCTGGATCCGGTGATCGGCCGCGCGCAGGAGATCGAGACCACCATCGAGGTGCTGGCGCGCCGCAAGAAGAACAACCCGGTGCTGATCGGCGAGCCCGGCGTCGGCAAGACGGCGATCGTCGAGGGCCTGGCGCAGCGCATCGTTCAGGACCAGGTGCCGGAGGTGCTGCGCAACAAGCGTCTCGTCGAACTGAACATCAACAGCCTGGTGGCCGGCTCCAAGTACCGCGGCGAGTTCGAGGAGCGGGTGAAGTCGGTGCTCGACGAGATCATCGCCAACCAGAACGACCTGATCCTGTTCATCGACGAGATCCACACCATCGTGGGCGCCGGGCAGGGGGGCGGCGAGGGCGGGCTGGACATCGCCAACACCTTCAAGCCGGCACTGGCGCGCGGTGAGCTGCACCTGATAGGCGCCACCACGCTCAACGAGTACCAGAAGTACATCGAGAAGGACGCGGCGCTGGAGCGGCGCTTCCAGCCGGTGATGGTGCCGGAGCCGAGCATGGAGGACACGATCGAGATCCTGCGCGGGTTGCGCGACCGCTTCGAGGCGCACCACAAGGTGAAGATCACCGAAGCCGCGATCGTCGCCGCGGCCAGGCTGGCCGACCGCTACATCACCGGGCGTTTCCAGCCGGACAAGGCGATCGACCTGATCGACCAGGCGGCCGCGCGGGTGCGCATCCAGGCCAGTTCCCGCCCGCCCGAGCTGCACGAAGCCGAAGGTTCCCTGCGCCGGCTGCGCCAGGAGCAGGACGCCGCCGGCACCGCCAAGCAGTACGACAAGGCCAAGCAGCTCGGCGAGCGCATCAGGGGCGACGAGAAGAAGCTCGCCGACGCCACCGAGAACTGGAAGAAGGAACGCGGCACCAGCTCGTACGAGGTGACGGCCGAACACGTGGCGCAGATCGTCGCGGCGCTGACCGGCATTCCGGTGAACGAGCTGACGGCCGAAGAACGCCAGAAGCTGCTGGCGCTGGAAGATCGGCTGCGCGAGCGGGTGGTCGGCCAGGAAGAGGCCGTGCATGCGGTGGCCGAGGCCGTGCGCCTGGCGCGCGCCGGGCTCAAGGAAGCGGGCAAGCCGACCGCGACCTTCCTGTTCCTCGGCCCCACCGGTGTCGGCAAGACCGAGCTGGCCAAGGCGCTGGCCGCCAACGTGTTCGGCAGCGAGGACGCGCTGGTGCGCATCGACATGAGCGAGTACGCCGAGCGCCACACGGTGGCCCGGCTGGTCGGCGCGCCACCTGGCTACGTCGGCTACGAAGAGGGCGGCCAGCTGACCGAAAAGGTGCGGCGCCGGCCGTACAGCGTGGTGCTGCTCGACGAGATCGAGAAGGCGCACGGCGAAGTGCACAACGTGCTGCTCCAGCTGTTCGACGAGGGCCGCCTCACGGACGGCCGCGGCCGGGTGGTGGACTTCACGCACACGATCATCGTCGCGACCAGCAACATCGGCTCCGACGTCATCCAGCGCAACCTGTCGGCCGCCGAGAAGGAACAGCTCGAATATCCGGAGCTGCGGGACCGGCTGATGGCCATCCTGAAGCATCACTTCCGGCCCGAGTTCCTGAACCGCGTCGACGAAGTGGTGGTGTTCCATGCGCTGGGGCGCAAGGAGATCCGCCGGATCGTCGAACTGCAGCTGCAGCGGGTGGCGCAAACGGCGCGACAGCAGGACGTGGAGCTGGAATTCGACCCCGCGCTGGTCGAACATCTGGCGGAAATCGGCTACGACCCCGAGTTCGGCGCCCGCATGCTGAAGCGGCGGATCCGCGCCGAAGTGGAATCGCCGCTGGCCAGCACCTTGCTGAAGGGAGACGTGGGCCCAGGCGACCGCGTGAAGCTCGGTTACGACCCGGATCGCAAGGCGGTTCGCATCGACAGGGCCGGGCCGCAGGCGGCAGGAGCGCCGGCGGCCAAGGGAACGCCGGCGGATGGCAAGAAAGACCCGTCGGCTCCGGCAACGAAGGCGGCGCCGCAAGCGGCATGACGCCTGAATCCGGATCCCCCACCGCCTCGAGGCAGACGCGTCTTTCCTCGTCCCGGCCCATGCGTTAGATTGGGTGACAGCTTCCTGGGGGGGCCGATGCAGCGCCTGCGCACGTTCGTTAACAATCTGCTGGAGTTCTCGCCGCTGCCACCCGCACGCGAGCGGGGGGAGTGCGCCGCGCGGCCGCTCATCCTGCTGGCGGGCCTCGACCCGGAGATGCAGCGTTTCGTGCGCCGGTTGCTGGGGCCCGACTACCGGACGGAAGCAATGAGCGGCGGCAAGGCGGAACCGGCGGCCGTGCCCCAACTCTTCCCGGATCTCGTCCTGGCCGATGCCAAGCCGGGCCAGGACGGCGTCGACCTGCTGCGCGGCCTGCTGCTCGACTCGCGGACGGGGTGCGCCCCGGTGATCCTGCTGTCGCCGAGTGCGGTCGAAGCCCGCCACGGCATCGAGGCAGGCGCGCAAGACTGCCTGGTCAAGCCCTTCAGCGGGCGGGAACTGCAGGCACGTGTCACCGCGCAGCTCCAGCTGGCGCACCTGCAGCGCGAGGTGGCCGCGCGCGAGCAGGCGCTGAACGCAAGCTCGAAGGAGGCCGAGGAATTGCGGCGTCTGCACGAATTCTCGGTGCGCTTGCTGGGGATCAACGGGCTGCGGCTGGTGCTCGAAGAGGTGCTCGATGCCATCGTCGCACTGCACGGCGCCGACTTCGGCCTGGTGCAGCAGGTGGAGCCGGCGAGCGGAGACTTGGTGGCCGTGGCCCAGCGCAACTTGCCCGCGGCCTTCCTCGCCCACTTCGCCCGCGTCCACGGCGGGTCCACGGCCTGCGGCCGGGCGATGACCGCGCGCAGCCGCGTGATCGTCGAGGACGTGATGGACGATCCGGCCTTGGCGGCGTACCTGGAAATGGTTGCGGCCGTCGGCTTCCGCGCCGTCCAGTCCACACCCCTGGTCAGCCGCACCGGCAAATTGCTGGGGATGATCTCCACCCATTTCCGCCGGCCGCGCAGCTTTTCCGAAACCGAGCTGCGTTACACCGACCTGTATGCGCGGCAGGCGGCCGACCTGGTCGAACGCAGCCAGTCCGAGGAGGCGCTGCGCGTGAGCGAGGAGCGGTTCCGGCGCTACTTCGACCTGGGCCTGGTCGGCATGGCGCTCACGGCCCCCGGCAAGGGTTGCATCGAGGTGAACGACGAGCTCTGCCGCATCCTCGGCTATCCGCGCGAGGAGCTGCTGCGCAAGAGCTGGCCCGAATTGACGCATCCGGACGATCTTGCGGCCGACGAGGTCCAGTTCGAGAGCGTGCTGGCCGGCGCGCAGGATGGCTACGTGATCGACAAGCGCTTCGTCCGCAAGGACGGCAGCGCCGTCTGGTGCACCTTGGCGGCCAAGTGCCTGCGCGCGCCCGATGGTTCGGTGGATTGCTTCGTGGCGCTGGTGCAGGACATGACCGAGCGGCTGCAGGCCGACGATGCGCTGCGGCACGCCCGCGACCAGCTGGCCCACGTGGCGCGGGTGGCCGCGATGGGCGAGCTGGCGGCGTCGATCGCCCATGAGATGAATCAGCCGCTGGCCGCGATCGTCGCCAACGGCCATGCCAGCGCGTGCTGGCTGGCTGCCGAGCCGCCGAACCTGGGCGAGGCGGTCACGTCCATCTACCGCATCGTCGCCGACGCCCACCGCGCCGCCCAGGTCATCGCCCGCATCCGCGGCTACGTCGGACACAGCGAGGCGAAGAAGGAGGCGTTCGACATGCGGGAGCTGCTGCGCGACGTGGCCGGTATGCTGGAACGCGAAGCCCGCGCGCACCATGTGAAGGTGCTGGTCGAGGGCGAGCCGGCGCCGGTGGTGGGAGACCGCGTGCAGCTGGAGCAAGTGGTCATCAACCTGGCCATGAACGGGTTCGACGCCATGGCGACGGTGCCGGACGCGCAGCGCTGCCTGCGGATGCGCGCCGACCAGGACGGCCCTAAGCGGGTGCGGGTGAGCGTGCGCGACGCCGGCTCCGGCCTGCTCGCGGGCGAACGCGACCGGATCTTCGACGCCTTCTACACCACCAAGCCGGCCGGCATGGGCATGGGCCTGGCCATCAGCCGCTCGATCGTCGAGGCGCAGGAAGGCCGCCTGTGGTGCGCGCCGAACGAGGGCGGCGGCGTGACCTTCAGCTTCACGCTGGCCGCCTGAGCGCCGCCGGCCCTAGCTTCCATTGCCCTCAGCCGGCCATCACCTGCCGCATCCACGCCGCCATCGCATCGAGCAGTTCCTCGCGCACCTGCGCATCGTTGCGCCCCGAACGCACCAGCACGTGGAATGCATGGTCGGCGCCGTCGACCACGTGCAGCGTGGCGCGGTGGCCTAGAGGATCGACAGCTGCGCGCATGAGGTCAAGTTCAGCCAGCGCATCCCGCGTTCCCTGCAGGAACAACATGGTCACGTCGACCTGGGCCAGGTGCTTCGCCCGTTCGACCCCCGGCTTGCCGGCCGGATGCAGCGGGAAGCCGACGAAGACCAGGCCGCGCACGCCGGGCAGTGGCTGCGCGGCCTGCGCTTGCGAGGTCATGCGCCCGCCGAAGGACTTGCCGCCGGCGAACAAGGGCAGGTCCGGCATCCGCTGTGCCGCTTGCGCCACCGCCGCGCGCACCGCAGCCTGCGCCACGGCCGGCGGGTCAGGCCGTTTCGAGCCTTGCTCCATGAAGGGGAACTGGAAGCGCAGCGTGGCGATGCGCCGCTCGGCCAGGCCGGTGGCGATGGCTTCCATGAACTCGTGGTCCATGCCGGCGCCCGCGCCATGGGCGAACACGTAGCCGGCGTCGGCTCCCGGCGGAGACTTCAGGAGGGTCTGCATGGCCCGCATCATCGCTTGCAGCCGGTCGGCCCGGGGCGTCGTCCGGCGCGCACACCCTGCGAAGCAATCAGACCGCTAGAAGCGGAACTGCCACTGCTGTTCCTGCTTCCCGGGCAGGTCGCCGTAGGCTTCCTTGGCCTGGCGGATCCGCTCCAGGTCGCGCAGCATCGTTTCCAGCGCGGACTGCGCACCGACGCCGCTGCGGCCGCGAGGCACGCGGTATTCGGGAGGTCGGACCTCCGGGTCGAGGTAGCGGATCGGTTCCATGGGCGGGCGGCGAGCGAATGTTACCGATGCCGCATGCGGTCTGTCTACTGCCAAGGGGCCTAAGGCTGTTGCCGGGCTGGAATGGAACCGGTCCAGTGGTCGACGTCCGCGGGCGTCATCGTGCTGGCATGCGTGAGGCGGCCGTCGACATAGCCCAGCTGCTCGACGTCATGCAGGTACTGTTCGCGCGACAGCAGGGTGCCGGCGCACAGGTGCGGGTCCGCCGGCGGCGGCTGGCGGGTTTCGGCGGCCAGCCGCGACACCAGGCGCTCCATCACCCAGTGCGGCACCCGGTGCCGCTCGCCGGGATAGACGTAGCCGAACAGCGTCAGGTGCGCGAGCAGCACGCGCCAGTGCGGCCCGAAGCGCTCCACCAGGCCGTCCCAGTCGATCTGCTCGGCGTTGGCCTGCAGCAGGTGGGCGATGTCGGCGCCGTCGTAGCGCTCGCGCTCCATGATGAAGGCCTTGGACAGCAGGCC
>JAQGMU010000261.1 GCA_028292195.1 Ramlibacter sp.
AGCGTGGCCCCGAACAGCGGCGTCATTTCCGGCGCCGTCACGAAGTCGCTGCCCGAGGCCGGCATGGCGCCGAACTTGCGCGAGGTGTTGGCGTAGTACCCCAGGCCTGGCGCGTACAGCGCCAGCGCCATGTAGCGGTCGAACGGCAGCCAGCCGCCGCTGCGTTCCACCTGCTGCGCGATGAGCTTGCCCAGCGCGCTCGTTACACTCGATGCATCCTTGTTCACCGCGCGATTGTCCGCGAATGACAGACCCTGCCGTCCGTACCGTGCTCGTCACCGGCGCCGCCAAGCGGCTGGGCCGTGCCATTGCACTGGAACTGGCCGCCGCCGGCTGGCAGGTGGCAGTGCACTATCGCGGCTCGGCGGCCGATGCAGCGCAAACGGTGGCCGACTGCAGCAAACATGCGCCGGCCGCCGCGTTCCAGGCCGACCTGGCGGTCGAAAGCGAAGCCCGTGCGCTGTTCTCCGCGGTGGCGGCGCACTTCGGCAGCGTCGACGCCGTGGTGAACAATGCCTCGCTGTTCGAGCACGACACCGCAGCCACCTTCACCGCGGCCTCGCTCGCTGCGCACATGGCGGCGAACACGGCGGCGCCCGTGCTGCTGGCGCGGGCCCTGCACGCGCACCTGGTGGCACGCGCCGCGACGGGCGCGGTCGTCAACCTGCTGGACCAGAAGCTGTGGAACCAGAACCCGGACTTCTTCAGCTACACGCTGTCGAAAGCGGCGCTGGAAGCGGCAACCACGATGCTGGCGCAGGCGCTGGCACCGCAGCTGCGCGTGGTCGGCGTCGCTCCCGGCCTCACGCTCACCAGCCACCTGCTATCGCAGGAAAAGTTCGAGGCACTGCACAAGCTGTCGCCGCTGGGGCGCTCCTCCACGCCGGAAGACGTGGCCGGCGCCGTGCGTTTCGCGCTGGAGAACCGCGCGCTCACCGGCACCACGCTGCTGGTCGACGGCGGCCAGCACCTGATGAAGTTCGACCGCGATTTCTCATTGATGTAACTTTGCGGGTCAGATCACGATTTGCGGAGCAAATGTGCTCTGACCCCAACCGATCAAACTTTGCGGGTCAGATCACGATTTGCGAAGCAAATGTGCTCTGACCCCAACCGATCAAAATGACCAAGGCCGGCAACCAGATCCTCACGCTCGAAGGCCTGCGCTTCGACGCCAACCTCGGCATCCTAGCCCACGAGAAGGTCGCGCCGCAGCCCATCCTGGTCGACGCCGAACTGAACCTGGGCACCCAGCCGCTGCTACCCTCGGACGACGACATCACGCACGTGCTGGACTACCGCAAGGTGCGCAAGATCATCATCGAGGAGTGCACGGCGACACACGTGAACCTGCTCGAGTCCCTGATCGGCAAGCTGGCGTATCGGCTGATGCAGCTGCCCGGTGTGCTGGGCGTGCGGGTGCGGATCGTGAAGCTGGAGATCTTCGAGGATTGCGAGGTCGCGATCCGGGTGGAGACCGGGCGGTGGTGATTTGGTGAGAGCGCTGCCACAGATGAGTCAGGCCGTTTTCCTATCAGGCGCGAACCGGGTGTACTCTGTCGGGCCCGACCCTCATCGATCAGAAAAAAACAATGACCTGTTCAAGAATGATCACGGGTTTCGCCTGTGCCGCCATCCTGCCCCTCGCCGCCTTCGCCGAGCTCTCGAACGATTCGATGGTCGGCTTGGGCTTGCGCTCCCGGCCCGCGTACGACGGCTCCGATTCGCAGAAGACGGAACTCGTCCCGGTCGTGCGCTACCTGGGCCACCCCTGGTTCGTGCGCTCGACGCAAGGCGTGCTCGAAGGTGGTGTCCGCACGGAGCTGCTTCCCGGGCTGCATGCCGGCGCACAACTGGCCTATGAAGCGGGCCGCCGCGCCGGCGACTCTGGCTTCCTCGCCGCGCGCAACGTCGCCGACATAAAGCGCGGCGCATCGGTCGGCCTGCAGCTCGAGTGGGACCACAAGCTGGGCCCGGTCCCGCTCACGCTGCTCGGCCGGGTTCGAAGGAATATCGATTCGGACCTGGGCACGCAGGCGGACTTGCGCCTCAGCGCGGGCGTGTTCCAGTCAGGCAGGTTTGGCGCGGGCGTGTTCGCGCAAGCTGTCTGGGCCGATGCGAAGTCGACCCGCTCGAATTACGGCATCACGCCCGCGCAATCGATCGCCACGACGCTGCCGGTCTACCAGCCGACCAGCGGGTGGTTGAACACGAGTGCCGGCTTGCTCTGGTCCTTCGACCTCGGGCCAAAGTGGATTGCCGTGGGCACCCTGGAGCGGCGATGGCTGAGCGACGATGCGGCGGCTAGCCCGTTGGCGGAGCGACGGTCGAACAGCTATGTTGCCGCGGGCCTTGCGTATCGTTTCTGACGGGGGACGGCTGCGACGTGGCGCCTCCGGCGGCGGCCCCTAGGAGCCTTTACACAGCGATTCCCGCCCGGATGAGAAAATGCCGGGCATGAGCGCCGTCTGGATCGAAAATGACCCCATCCCCCTCTCCGCCGACCGCAGGATAGAGCGCGAGAACCACAAGCTGGAAAAGCGCCTGTGCCGCCTCGT
>JAQGMU010000268.1 GCA_028292195.1 Ramlibacter sp.
TCATCCCCGCACTGGAAGATGCGGCCGACGCGCAGGCACTGGAAGGCTTTCATGGCCGGGTGGACGACGCCGTGCGCGCCCGCTACCCGGCCCTGGCGGGGCACGAGGTCTACTGCTGCGGCTCGCCGGGCATGGTGGCCGCCGTGCGCAAGGCCTGCGTGCAGGAGCGCGGGCTGGACCCGCACCACTTCTTCAGCGACGTCTTCGTGCCGGGCCCGGCCGCGACCTGATCAGCCGTTCGGCTTGTCCTTGTCCATGTAACGCAGGCCCGGGCCCATGGTCGGCTCGTCGCGCGGGTCGACAGTGCGCGACTGGTCCAGGCGGTCCGATGCCAGCGCGCGCTCGGCTTCGTATGACGCCGATTGCAGGGTGTCCTCGCCCAGCACGGCGCGTTCGGTCACCGCGCTGCCTTCCAGGGGCATGACGCCCTGGCGGCTGCCGACGATGTCGCGCAGCGGGCGCTGGGTGGGCCGGTGCACCACGTTCACGGCGCCGGCCTGCAGCTCGTGCATCAGGGCTTGCGCGCGCTGCGCACCCGCTTCGTCGTCGGCGTCCACCACCACCACGAAACTGCCGCGCTCCACCACCTCGGCATAGCTGCTCGCGTGGTCGTACGTGTCGTTGGCGCCGAACAGGCTGGTGAAGAAGCGGCCCAGCTTGGCCAACCTGCTCGGGTCCACCGCCACTTCGCGCTCCATGGTGTCCCAGCGGGCGGTGCCCGAATGGTGGCCGGGGATGCCGGTCTCGGCCGCATCGCGATGCTGCAGATGGACGTCACGGGTGTCGAAGCCGGCCAGAACCAGGCGGTGCATGGCACTGTCGGCCTGGGCGCGGTCGTCGAAGGAACAGAGAGCTGTATGCATGTTGTGTGTCTCCTTGGCACTGTTTCCGGTTTAAGCGCTGCAGCGGCAATAGTGCGTCATCCGCGCGAGTACGGCAATGTAGGTGCGGGACTACCCGCTAGGCGGGGCCTGGCCGCGCTGGCAAGCTCGGCCGCCAGGAGGCGCCCCGCCATGATCGAAAAACAGCTGGACATTGCCACTGCCGACGGTGCCATGAACAGCTTCGTCGTCTACCCCGACGAAGGCGGCCCGCATCCGGTGGTGCTGTTCTACATGGACGCGCCGGGCAAGCGCGAGGAGCTGCACGACATGGCCCGCCGCCTCGCCGCGGTCGGCTACTACGTGGTGCTGCCCAACCTTTACTACCGCCGGGCACGCGAGTTCGAGCTGAAGGAGCGCACGCCCGAAGGCATGAAGCCGATGTTCGAGCTGATGAACAGCCTGAGCAACGGCATGACCGTGCGCGATACCGACGCCATGCTGCGCTTCGTTGACGAGCAGCCGGAAGCGGATGCGCGCCGGGTGGGCGCGGTCGGCTACTGCATGAGCGGGCCGTTCGTGATGGCGGCCGCGGCGGCTTTCCCGGAACGGATCGCGGCCATCGCTTCGATCCACGGTGCCCACCTGGTCACCGACCGCGACGATTCACCGCACCTGATGGCGCCGCGGATCCGCTGCGAAAGCTATTTCGCCTGCGCCGAGACCGACATCTGGGCGCCGCGCGAGACGGTCGAGAAGCTCGAGGTGGCGCTCAGGGCCGCCGGCACGCCCTATCGCGTGGAGTGGTACCCGGGCGCCCAGCACGGCTTCGTGTTTCCGCGCCGCGAGGGCATCTACCGCCGCGAATCGGCCGAGCGGCACTGGGAGCGGCTGTTCACCCTGTTCCGCCGCAACCTGCAAGAGCCTCAGGCGGCGAGCTCGCTCGGGTAGCCCCCGGCCAGTGCCAGCCGCCCGCGCAGCTGGCCCAGGGCGACATAGAGCTTCTCGCCCGGGCAGGTGGTGGCCACGAAGTCGCGGTGGGTGAGGATGTCCGAAGGCCGCACCGAATAGTTGCGGCAGATGAAGCCGAGCAGCGACTCGAGCGACTCCAGCGCCTCGATGGTCGGTGTGTCGCTGCACTCGCCACCCTCTTCATGGAAGCAGCCGAGCAGGCAGATGCCGAGCTTGTGCGAATCCACGTTCAGCACATGGTTGCCCATCGCGAACTGCGGCAGGTCGGCCAGCTGCTCGCCCTTGACGTAGGGCCGGCCCTGGTAGACGTGGCCGCCGGCGTCGATCAGGAAGTGGTAGCCGATGTCGGGGCAGTTGTACAGCAGGCCCTGGTGCAGCTTCTGCAGCGCCGCCACCTGGCGCGCGCCTTCCTGCCGGGTGGCCGCGCCGTAGCCGGCGGCGTGGTGCACGACGATCTGCCGGACCATGCCGAGGCTGCGCAATTCGCCCTGGTACGGACGAGCTCCCCATTGGGAGCGGGTGATGACTGGAGGCATTTCCATGGCTTCCTCCGTGAGGGCCTCGGTGATGTCCAGACCTTAGTCCTCGCCTAGCGCGCAGCCAATCCACCGCATGGGGGAAGGGGCACCGGCCGATCGGCGGATGGAACGAAGCTGTCGAGCCGGAATCCCATGGCAGGTAGGTCCGCGCGGCAAGGCATGCAATTGCCACAATGGTGTCATTTCATTACACTATTCATCACATGTCCAGCGTCGCCCGCATCCTGATAGCCGATACCCCCGAAGGGGTGGAGGCGTTCCGCCGAGCCCTGACCACCACCTTGCCGCTGGTGTCCGCCACTTCTCTCGATCAGGCCCGCGCGCTGCTGGAGCCGCCGCCCATGGTGGTGGTCTGCGGCTGCCATTTCGACGAGGGCAGGATGTACGACCTGCTGCGCCACCTGAAGGCGACGAACTCGCTGAGCAGGGTGCCGTTCATGGCGGTGCGCTGCGTCGACGGCGACATGGCGCTGGACGACGCCCTCTACGAAAGCGTGAAGATCGCGGTGCGCGCGCTGGGGGGAAATGCGTTCGTCGACCTGCTGCGGTGGCAGCGCAAATACGGCGACGCGGAAGCCGGGCACCGGCTCGCGCGGCTGGTGGAGACCTTGGCGGAAAGCCCGCCGTCGGATACGGGTTGATCCGGAACGGTGGGGTCGCTGCGCGAACCCACCCTACAAGCCAGGGTGTTTCGCCGCCCGCCACCGTTCCCGGGGCGCAATGTGAGTTCGCGCGCCCGTCACCGTTCCCGGAGCGCAAGGTGGGTTCGCGCGCCCGTCACCGTTCCCGGGGCGCAAGGTGGGTTCGCGCGCCCGTCGCCGTTCCCGGGGCGCAACGTGGGTTCGCGCGCCCGTTGCCGTTCCCACGCCGTAGGGTGGGTTCGCGCAGCGACCCCACCATCCCCCTACCGTTCCAGCTTCAAGAACAAATCCCGGTCCGGCGCAAAGTTCGCGTACAGCGGCAGCAAGGCCCCGCCCAGCGCCCGCGCATCCGAGCCGATGCTCCCCGCCCGCAGCGGCGGCCGCACCACCCCTTCCCAGTCGTAGCCGCCCAGGTCGCCTTCCAGCTGCGCCAGCATCGCCACCTGCAGGCCGCGGCCGAAGGAGCCGTCGATGATCACGCCGTCCAGGTCCAGCAGGCAGGCGGCGTTGTTGATGGCCAGGCCGATCGCGGGGCCGGCCTGGCGCAGCCAGCGTTCGGTGTGCGGCCGCCACGCACCTTGCAGCGCGCGCTCGTCCTGGGAGGCCGTCGGGTCGAGCCCGGCCTCGCGGTAGAACGCTTCCAGGTTGAACAGCGAGGCCACGCTCAGCAACTGCGGCGGCGATGCATCGGCCCCGGCCTCCTGGCTGGCCAGCGCCAGCGAACCGACCGCGCCGGCGTTGCCATGCAGGCCGCTGCGCAGGTGGCTGTCGATCACCAGCCCGCCGCCGATGAAGGTGTCCACGAACACGTAGAGGAAGCTGCGCACGCTGCGGCCCTGCCCCGCCACCAGCTCCGCCACGCAGGCGGCCGCCGTGTCCTTCACGAAGTGCACCGGCAGGCCGCAGGCGCGCTCGACGCGCTCCGACAGGTCGACGTGGTTCCACTTGTCGGCCACCGCCGGATCGACGCCGAGCAACTCGTGCCAGCCGCCCAGCGAGAGCGGTGCGGCAATGCCTATGCCCTGCAGGCGTCCGCGCCGCGCCGGCGGCAGCGCCTTGCGGAAGGCCTTCACCTGCTGGACGATTTCAGGCAGCAAGGTGTCGGGGTCGGGGAAGGCATAGCGCAGCGAGGCGCGCTCGCGCACGTTGCCGGCGAAGTCCAGCAGCAGCAGGTCCATGCTGCGGCGGCCCACCTTGATGCCGATCGAGTACGCGCCCTCGGCGTCCAGCGCCAGCGGCACCGAAGGCTGGCCCACCTTGCCGCGCACCGGTTCGCCCTTCAGCAGCAGGCCGTCGTCGAGCAGCCGCTTGGTGATCATCGAAACCGTCTGCGCCGTCAGCCGGGTGAGCCGCGCCAGGTCGGCGCCGGCCATGGCGCCGTGCTGGCGGATGGCCTGCAGCACCACCCGCTCGTTGTACTGCCGCACGCCGCCCTGGCTGGAGCCATGCGGACGCAGCTGCCCTGCGGCATCCGCGGCATCCATGACTAAGCTCAAGCCAGGCACTCCGCCGGAATGTCCTCCGGCCGCATGGCGCCGGTCATCACGGCCACGGTGTCGCTCATGGACATCTTCTTCGGGTCGACGACGGCGGCGCGTTTGCCGAGGCGGGCGATATGGATGCGGTCGGCGATTTCAAAGACGTGCGGCATGTTGTGGCTGATGAGGATAACCGGCAGCCCCTTGTCGCGCACCCGGCGGATCAACTCCAGCACCATGTTGCCTTCCTTCACGCCCAGCGCCGCGGTCGGTTCGTCCATGATCACCACGTGCCGCGCGAAGGCCGCGCTGCGCGCCACCGCCACGCCTTGCCGCTGGCCGCCGGAGAGCGTCTCCACCGGCTGCGTCATCGAGCGGATGCCGATCTTCAGGTCCGCCATCGCGGCCTTGGCCTCTTCCAGCATCCGCTTCTTGTCCAGGATGCGCAGCAGCTTGCCCAGCGCACCGAAGCGCGTGATCTCGCGGCCCAGGAACAGGTTCTCGGCGATGCTCATGGCCGGCGCCACGGCGAGCTCCTGGTAGACCGTCTCGATGCCGGCGCGGCGGGCGTCGCTCGGGCTGCGGAAGTGGATCACTTCGCCGTCCAGGCGGATCTCGCCTTCGTCCGGGATGGTGGCCCCCGACAGGGCCTTGATCAGCGAGGACTTGCCGGCGCCGTTGTCGCCGATCACCGCCAGGATCTCGCCGGCACGCAGCTCGAAGTCGGCGCCGTCCAGCGCCGTGACCTGGCCGTAGCGCTTGACCAGGTTCTTCGCTTGCAACACGACTGGGTGCTTCATGTCAGCGGCCTCCGCTGCGTGAGAGTTGGTCGGTGGCCACCGCCAGGATGACCAGGATGCCGGTGATCAGGATCTGGTAGACCGAGGACACGCCCATCAGCGTGAGGCCGTTGCGGAACACGCCGACGATCAGCGCGCCGATCAGCGAGCCCAGCACGATGCCGCGGCCGCCGAACAGCGACGTGCCGCCCAGCACCACGGCCGTGATCGCGTCCAGGTTCTCGGTCTGGCCGGCGTTGGGGTCGCCGACGCCGGTGCGCGCCACCGAGAGCAGCGCCGCGATGCCGTACATCAACCCGGCGATCGCATACACCGCCAGCAGCACGCGCTGCACCGGAATGCCGGTCAGGCGCGCGGCTTCGCTGTTGTTGCCCACCGCGTAGACGTGGCGGCCCGGCGCCGTTTCGCGCAGCGCCAGCCAGGCGATAAAGTAGAGCGCCAGCATCAGCACCACGCCCCAGCTGATCTCGGTGCCGGCGAAGCTGAAGGTGTTGCCCAGCATCGTCAGCGGTTCCGGCAGGTTGGTCACGGTCTGCGACGACGAGTACAGCTGCGTCAGCGCGAAGGCGATGTTCATCGTGCCCAGGGTGACGATGAAGGAGGGCAGCTTGATCCTGGTGACCAGCAGTCCGTTGACGACGCCGAACAGCGTGGTCACCGCCAGGCCGCAGAGGATCGCCACGCCCGGCGGCAAACCGGCTTCCACCGCCAGCTTGGTCATCACGATGCCGCCCAGCGCCATCACCATGCCGCACGACAGGTCGATGCCGGCGGTGAGGATGATCAGCGTCTGGCCGATGGCCAGCAGCCCGACCACCATCACCTGCTGCGCGATCAGCGAGAAGTTCTGCAGGGTGAAGAAGCGGTCGGCCTGGATGCCGAAAAACAGGCAGGCGGCCAGCAGCGCCAGGAACGGGCCCATGGCCACGAGCGAGGGCATGTGGAGGCCTTGCCTGGCGTCGGCCGCGTCGGCGGCGTCTCGCTTCTTGCGATGGAACAGCGGGATGGGCAGGTGGGTGCTTCGCATGGCGTCGCTCCTTACTTGCCCCAGCAGAGGTCGAGGCCGGTCTTGGTGTCCGTGCTTTGCACGCCCGGCAGGGGCTTGTCGGCGATCAGCGTGACGCCGGTGTCGGTGTAGCCGCTGGCCTTCTTCGCGCCCTGCGCGTAGGCGATGCCCGCTTCGACGCCCATGGCCGCCATCTTCAGCGGGTACTGCTGCGAGGTGGCGGAGATGACGCCGGCCTTGACGTTGCGCACGCCGGCGCAGCCGCCGTCCACCGAGACGATCACCACGCCCTTGTCCCTGCCGGCCTTCTTCAGCGCTTGATACGCGCCAGCCGCGGCCGGCTCGTTGATGGTGTAGACCACGTTCACGTCGCCGCTCTTCTGCAGGCAGTTCTCCATGGCGGTCTGGCCCTTGGCCTGGTCGCCGTAGCTGTCGGCCATGCAGACCACCTCGGCCGGCTTGCCGAGCTCGTTGCTCTTGGCGTCGGGGGCGGTGAGGCCGAAGCCCTTGAGGAAGCCGTTGTGGCGCTGGGCGCCGACCGGGTGGCCGGGGAACAGGTCGAGCATCACCACCTTGGCCGGCTTGCCGGCCAGCGCGGCCTTGGCATATTCGCCGATCAGCACGCCGGCCTTGTAGTTGTCGGTGGCGAACAGCGCGTCGGTGCCGTCGGCCGGGTCGGTCGGGCTGTCGAGCGCGATCACCTGCACGCCCTTGGCGCGCGCCTTTGCGATGGCCGGCAGGATGGCCTTGGAGTCGCTGGGCGTGATGAGGATGGTCTTGGCGCCGGCATTGATCATGTTTTCCATGGCCGTCACCTGGCCGGCGTTGTCGCCGTCGGTCTTGCCCGCGCCCGTGAGCAGCTTGCCGCCCTTGGACTGCGCGGCCTGCAGCGCGCCTTCCTTCATCTTGACGAAGAAGGGGTTGGTTTCGGTCTTGGTGATCAGGCCGATCACGGGCGGCTGCTGGGCAGCAACGGTGGCTGCGAAGGCGGTGGCGGCAAGGGCGAACAGGACGGTGCGCATGGTTTGTCTCCAGGAAGGGAATGGGGAAATCGTTGCGCGAATTCTGGTCGGCGTGGTTTAATAAATCAAGTTGATTGATTAATGGTTTTCCCTGATTCGCCGATGATCGGCGACGGGACAAGGAGATGCGAATGTTCCTGGTGTGCGGCGAAGCCTTGATGGATGTGTTCACGGCGGGCGAAACGCCCGAGGGGGTCGCGCTCGACGCGCGCGTGGGCGGCTCCCCCTTCAACGTGGCGGTGGGGCTGGCGCGGATGGCGCGGCCGGTGGCCTTTGTTGGCGGCATCTCCACCGACGCCTTCGGCCAGCGCCTGTTGCGCGCCCTGCAGCAGGAGGGCGTGGACGTCGGCACCGTGCAGCGCGTTTCCGCGCCGACCACGCTGAGCGTGATCACCACCAATGCGGATGGCGTGCCGGCCTATGCCTTCCATGGCGAGCACGGGGCCGACCGGCAGCTGGACCCGCGCGCACTGGAGACGCTGCCGGCGACGGTGCGCGTGCTGCAGTTCGGTTCCTACGCGATGGTGGTGGAGCCGGTGGCCAGCACGCTGCGGCTGCTGGTGGAGCGCGAGCATTCGCGCCGGCTGATCGCCTACGACCCCAACGTGCGCCTCAACGTCGAACCGTCGGTGCCGCGCTGGCGCGCCGCGGTCGAGTGGATGGCGCAGCGCAGTCATCTGCTGAAGATCAGCTCGGAGGACGCCGCCCTGCTCTATCCCGACGAACAGCTGCAGGCCTTGGCGCGGCGCTGGCTGGCGCAGGGCGTGTCGCTGGTGGTCATCACCTGCGGCAGCCTGGGCGCGGTGGCGTTCACCGCGAACGAGAGCGCGCGGGTCGACGCGGTGCCGGTGACCTTGGCCGATACGGTAGGCGCCGGGGATACCTTCCAGGCGGCCTTGCTGACGTGGCTGGCGGAGCACGACGCGCTGCGGGCGCAGGCGCTGCAGGCGCTGGGCGGAGATGAGCTGCGCGAGGCGCTGCGGTTTGCGTCGCGGGCGGCGGCGATCACGTGTTCGCGGCGCGGGGCGGATCTCCCGCGTCGTTCAGAGCTATAACGCCCCATGCCCCACCGCTTCCAATGCCGATGCGGCACCCTGCAAGGAGAGATCGACGAGCCGATGCGCAGCGTGCGCGCCGTCTGCTATTGCGGCGACTGCCAGGCGTATGCCCACCTGTTGGGCCAGGCGCCCCGCATCCTCGACGATCTCGGCGGCACGGACATCGTTGCGACGCAGGCCCGGTACGTGCGGTTCACATCGGGCTCGCAGGCGCTGGCCTGCCTCTCGCTCTCGCCCAGGGGCCTGCTGCGCTGGTACGCGAAGTGCTGCAACACGCCGATCGCGAACACGCCACGCACCTGGAAGCTGCCCTATGCGGGGCTGGTTCATGCGTGCCTGCGGCAGCCGGAGACCATGGAGCGCTCGTTCCCCGAGGTGCAGTTGCACATCAACACGAAGCATGCGAAAGGTGAGCCACCGAAATCCCGGGCCATTCGTGGCATGGCCCGTTTCGCCGGCCTGATGTTCCGCCTGGCCGGCTCCCGGCTGGCCGGCGGGTACCGGGCCACGCCCTTCTTCAATGCGAAGGGCGTGCCCGTGGCCGAAGTAGTCGTTGCCCAGCGCGAGGCCGTGGAGCAGGCGCGGCGGTTGTGACCTGGTCGCGCGACAAGCGCGGCGTCGTCTCCTGAAGGATCCGGATCCGCGGCAATGCACCGCCGCGGTTTGCCGGTGGCCTGGTCCGGCTCAGGAAGGCTGGCGCCGGCTGCCACCCCGTGCGAACAGGTCGGCGCACACCTGGCGCAGCCAGGCGTTGGCGGGGTCATGGTGGTAGCGCGCATGCCAGTGCTGCTTGACGGTGAAGCCGGGAATCGCGACCGGACAGCGCAGCACCTGCAAGCCGGCGCTGCGCGCGAGGGTTTCGCCGATGTGGCGCGGCAGGGTCGCCACCAGGTCGGTAGTCGACAGGATGGCCGGCAGCCCGAGGAAGCCCGGCAGCTTGAGCACGACCTGCCGTTCGATCCCGGCCTGCGCAACCGCTGCCTCCAGCAGCATCTGCCCCGTGCCCGAGCTGATGCCCACGTGCGACTCCTGCTGGTAGGCCTTGAGGCCGAAGGCCTTGCCGGCGCGTGGATGCCGGGCGTTGGCCAGGCAGATCCAGTCCTGGTCGAACAGCGCCTGCTGGTAGAAGCCGGCTTCCAGGCCCGGAATCAGGCCCACGGCCAGGTCGGCTTCGCCGTTCTGCAGCGCCTCGGCCATTTGCGGGCCGATCACGGCGGCTTCCAGGCGCACCCGCGGCGCCAGCGCCCGCACATGGGTGAACAGTTGCGGCAGCAGCGTGACGTGGCTGGCGTCGGTCATGAAGATGCGGAACTCGCGCTCCGCCTTCACCGGCTCGAAGCTGCTGCCCACCTCCGACAGTTTCCGCAGGCCGTCCAGCACCTCGCGCACCGTGGCCACCAGGGCGTCCGCGCGCGGCGTCGGCTGCATGCCGGTGGGCGTGCGCACGAACAGCGGATCGTCGAATTCCCGTCGCAGGCGCGCCAGCCCGATGCTGACGGTGGGCTGGCTCTGGCCCAGCTGTTCGGCGGTGCGGGTGACGCTGCGCGTTGCGTGCATCAGCTCGAACAGCCGCAGCAGCTTCAGGTCGGTGCGAATCGGGTCCACGGCATGACCATTTCAAAATCCCAATGGGCTCTATTGTCGCCATTGCATGGACGCAATACGCGGCGCCGCCCAGAATCCGCCTCCATCACGGGAGGAGACAAGCTCTTGCAGATTGCCATACTGGGCGCCGGTGCCCTCGGCTGCGCCATCGGCGGCACCCTGGCCGAGGACGGCCACGCGGTGGTGCTGGTCAACCGCAACCGCGCGCACGTGGCCGCCATCAATGGCCGCGGCCTGCTGATGCGCAGCGCCGCCGGCGACCGCGCCGTGCCGGTAGCAGCCGCCACCGATGCCGCCGGCCTGGGCGTGATGGACCTCGTCATCGTGCTGGTGAAGTCCTTCGACACCCGCGGCGCGATGGCCGCGGCCAGCCACCTGGTCGGTCCCGACAGCGTCGTCCTCTCGCTGCAGAACGGCCTGGGCCACGAGGAGATCCTGGCCGAGATCGTCGGGCGCGAGCGGGTGCTGGCTGGCAAGACCTACGTCGGTGGCGTGCTGCTGGCGCCGGGCGAAGTGCAGGCCGGCGTCGCCGGCAAGGAAACCTTGATCGGCGAACTCGATGGCAGCGACAGCGCTCGCGCCCGCCGCATCGCCGAGGCCTTCAATCGCGCCGGCCTCGCCACCACCGTCAGTCCCAACATCGTCGGCACCATGTGGGACAAGCTGCTGGTCAACGTTGCCACCGGCGCCCTGAGCGCGATCACGCGCCTGGCCTACGGCGACCTGTACCGCAGCGCCCACCTCGAAGCCACCGCCCTCGCCGCCGTCGAGGAAGCGATAGCGGTGGCTCGCGCGCAAGGCATAGCGCTCGCATCCACGGACGCGCGCGCCGCCTGGACCAAGGCCAGCGCCGGCCTGCCCGGCGACTTCAAGACCTCGATGCTGCAAAGCCTGGAAAGGGGCTCGGTCACCGAAATCGATTTCATCAACGGCGCGGTCGTCCTGCACGGCGCGCGGCTTGGCATTCCAACCCCGGTCAACGCCACGCTGGTCGCCTGCATCAAGGGCATCGAGTCGGCCCTGCCGGCCCGCGCCACCCGCAAGGAAGAATCCATGGCCTCACCCGCAACCCGTTCCTTCGTCGAACACGTCGCCATCCGCGTGCGTGACATCCAGTGGCACATCCGCTTCTTCCGCGAAGTGCTGGGCCAGGAGTTGCGCGAAGTCGACGGCTCCCCCGATGACCCGCGCCAGTACTGGACCCTCGGCGGCATGCAGCTGATGGCCACGCCGGACTTCCAGGCGCCGCCGAGCAACGACGCCGGCTGGCTGGCCCACCTGGGCATCATGGTCGACGACCTCGAAGCGGTTCTGCGAACGGCCGGGTCGTGGGCCGTGCAGCCGCTGCCGCAGGGCCGCAACTGGCTGCAGCTGCCGGACGGCCTGGCCGTCGAACTGATACAGGCGGCGCCGGGCAGCCTGGACCGCTACGACGCAGTGGCAGCGAGGGCAGTCGCATGAGCACCACCGTCGAGAAGTACTGGGACGACGCCCGCGAGGGCGACACCTGCGAGAGCCCCACCTACGAGGTGACCGAGGCGCGCATCAACGCCTATGCCGAACTGACCGGCGACTTCACGCCGGTGCATATCGACGAGGAGTACGCCAAGACCACGCCGTTCGGCACCCGCGTCGCCCATGGCCTGTTCGGCCTGTCGATCGCCGACGGCCTGAAGACGCGCAGCGACTACCGCTTCCTGCCCGGCATGTCGCTGGGCTGGAACTGGGACTTCCTGCTGCCGATCAGGATCAACGACACGGTGCAGGTGCGCTTCAAGGTCACGGGCCTGCGCGCCTCGAAGAGCCGCCCGGGCTGGGGCATCGTCATCCTGCCGTCCGAGCTGGTGAACCAGCGCGGCGAAGTGGTGCAGAAGGGCGAGCACCGGCTGATGATCCCGCGCCGGCCGGGGAGCTTCTGATGGCCACACAACCGCAACAGGCGCGCCCGCTCGAGGGCATCCGCGTCATCGACTACAGCCACTTCCTGGCCGGCCCGTATGTGGGCCGCTGCCTGGCGGCGCTGGGCGCCGAAGTGATCAAGGTGGAGCGGCCCGGCAGCGGCGATGCCGGCCGCCAGCACCCCTGGTTCGTGGGCGACCACAGCGGCTACTTCCTGCAGCTGAACATGGGCAAGCAAGGCCTGTCGGTCAACACCAAGGACCCGCGCGGCAAGGCGCTGCTGCAGAAACTGGTGGACAGCGCCGACGTGTTCGTCGAGAACTACCGCCCCGGCGCCCTGGAAAAGCTGGGACTGGGCTACGCCGAGCTGAGCGCCCGCAACCCGAAGCTGGTGTACTGCTCCATCTCGGCCTACGGCCACACCGGTCCCGATGCCCATCGCGCCGGCTTCGGCCTGATCGCCGAAGCCAGGAGCGGCATCATGCAGATGGTCGGCAACCCGGGCGAGGCGCCGCCGCTGCTGCGCATCTCACTGGGCGACATGTACACCGGCATCCATGCGGTGGCGGCCATCAATGCGGCGCTGCTCGGGCGCGTGAAGAGCGGTCTCGGCCAGCACATCGACATGGCGCTGTACGACACGCTGGTGTCGATGCACGAGTAC
>JAQGMU010000270.1 GCA_028292195.1 Ramlibacter sp.
CGCGGCGGGGCGCTTTTCGCCCCATTCCTTCCAGTAGGGCGTGATGCGGCGTTCCGCTTCGGCGAGGTCGGCCTTGGTGGGTTCCGTCACGGTCATGCCGCCAGCGGCCAGCTTCCTGGTCAGCTCATCGTCTTCCGCGCTCATGGCGGCCGTGATGCGCTTCGTGTGCTCGTCGACCAGCGCCTGCACCTTGCTGCGGGTTGCGGGCGCGAGCTTGTCCCAGGCGTCCTTGTTCACCAGGATCAGCGAGTCGATGAAGCTCACGTTGAGGCGGTAGCTGTACTTCAGCAGGTCGCGCCAGACGTAGCCGTAGCCGGAGCTGGCGGTGAGCGCGCCGTCGATGACGCCGCGGTCGATGCCCGTCGCGACTTCGGAGGTGCCCAAGGTCACCGGGATGCCGCCCAGTACCTTGATGAACTCGGCCTGCTCGGGCGAGATCACGCGGATCTTCTGGCCCGCGATGTCGGCCAGCGAGGTGAGCCTCTTGCTGGACCACATCACGTTCTCGGGAAAGATGTACCTCCCCAGGAGCACGATGTTCTTCCTGGCGTACTCCGCGCGCAGGTAGGGCGCCTCGACGTCCCAGGCCTTCTCGAAGTCGGAGCGCTTGGGCAGGAACATCGGCAGGCGCACCACGCCGCCGACCGGGACGCTGCCGACGAAGAAGGCGTCGTCGCCCATCTGCACCACGTTGTCGGACACGGCCTGCGTGATGTTGGTCGCGGCGATCGGCAAGGTGCCGCCCAGGTTCAGCCGCACTGTCAGCTGGCCCTGCGTCTCCTTCTGGATGGCCTCGATCATCGCGTTGAGACCCTTGACCGAGGTCACGGTGGCGACCGCGTTGTAGGTATAGGCGCGCCAGTTGTCCGCGGCGGCTGCGCCGCCGGCGGCGAGGCACGTGGCCAGGCCCACGATGCAGGCCGCGGCCGCGCGGCGGATGCTGTCGTTCATTGATTTCATGTCGTCTCCTTGGTTGTTAGGGGAATGCCAGGCGCCGGCGCGGCGGTGCTGCCCGCCGGCTTGCCGTCGGGGACCGCCGGCCACAGGTAGCCGGCATTCAGCTCGTCGAACGAGGCGCAGCCGATCTGCGCCATCACCATGTCGATCTCGTTGCGGACGATCTGCAGCGTGCGCGCGATGCCCTCCTCGCCGGCGGCCGCGGCGCCGAACAGCGTCGGGCGGCCGAACAGGCAGAACTTCGCGCCCAGGCAGCGCGCGATGACGATGTCCGAGCCGCGCCGCACGCCGCTGTCCAGGAGCAGCTCGATGTCGTCGCCGACCGCCGCGCGGATCGCGGGCAGCACTTCCAGCGGCGAGGGCGCCGCATCGAGCTGGCGGCCGCCGTGGTTGGAAATCACCAGTGCGTCCACGCCCAGGCGCGCCGCCTGCCGCGCGTCCTCCGGGTGCATCAGGCCCTTGACGACCAGCGGGCCGGCCCAGGATTCGCGGATGCGCTGCAGGTGCTGCCACTGCACCATCGGCGCCGGCGTGAGGGTGCCGTACATGTCGGCCACTTCCGCCGCACTCGCGCCCTGCGGCGCATAGGGCTGCCAGTTGCGCATCATCGGGATGCCGCCGGTGCGCAGGTAGCGCAGCACCCAGGCGGGATGGGCCAGCGCTTCCAGCACGACGCCCGGCGTCATGCGGAAAGGCCGCGAGAATCCGTTGCGCCGGTTGCGCTCGCGGTTGGAGTTGACCGGCACGTCGACCGACAACACGAGCACGCGCACACCGGCGTCGCGCGCGCGGCGCACCAGGTCGGCGTTGATGGCCTCGTCGCTGGTGCAGTACATCTGGAACCAGTCGTTGTCGGGCGCGACCTTGGCGATGTCTTCCAGCTGGCCGTTGGCGGCGCTGGAGAGCAGGAAGGGAATGTTGGCCGCGGCCGCGGCGCGTGCCAGTAGGCGGTCGGCGTCGGGGCGGAACAGACCGGCGAGTCCGGTGGGGGAGATGCCGAACGGGCTGGCATAGCGCCGTCCCAGCAGCACCGTCGACTGGTCACGCCTGGAGACGTCGACCAGGTAGCGCGGCAGCAGGCGGTATTGCTGGAAGGCCTCGCGGTTGCGGCGCAGGCAGTGTTCGTCGTCGGCGCCGCCCTCGATGAAGTCGAAGGCGATGCGGGGGAGTTTGCGGCGCGCGAGTTCCCGGATGTCGTCGAGGTTCAGCGCGGATTGGATGTTCATGGCGGCGTTGCGTTGGAGTGGTCGCTACGTTAGGCGTCCACTGCAACCGGGCCAAGGCCCGCCGCGCATGAAGTTTCACATGTTGAACCTCTGGTCGGTCCCGGGCGTCCTGAACAACTTCTGCGCGGCGTCGGCTTCCAGCAGGCGCGCAAGCTGCGTCAGCTCGCCGTGGATCTCCTCGAGGCGCGCCTCGGGAAAACCCTCGGCCGTTCCCATCAGGCACAGGGCCGCGAAGGCTTTGCCGTCGGGGCTGTGCAGCGGGGCGGCGAAGGCATGCACGCCGCCGACCACGTCGCCCAGGTTGACGCCGAAGCCGTGCCGGGCCGAGCGCTCACGCATCTTCTGCAGCACGCCCAGGCGCGCGTCGCCGCGCTTGGCGACTTCCTGGGCGATGTTGTTCTGCAGGACTTCATCCGCTTCGGCAGCGGGCAGGGTCTGGATGATCGCCACCCCACCGACCGACGTGAAGAGCGGGCGCCGCGTCCCGAGTTCCACCATCAAGCCGGGTACACGGCCCTGGCCCACCCCCACGCTGCAGACATATTCGAAGCCGCTGCGCAGCAGCAGCAAGGCCGAACCGCTCATGCGCCTGGCCCACTTGGCCAGCTGCGCCTCGGCCGACGCCTGGAACTCGTGCTGGCCCGGCAGCGACAGGCCCAGCTCGAACAGCAGCGGGCCGGGGAGGTAGCGCCGGTCGCCGGGCCGCTGCCGCACCAGCCGCTCCTTGACCAGGCTGGTCAGGATGCGGTGGGCGGTGCCCTTGTCCAGGTCGCATGCAGCGGCCAGGTCCGACAGGCGCCAGCCGATTTCGCCGCGCATGGCCAGCACGCGCATCAGCTTGATGCTGCGGGTGAGGCTTTGCGTGCCGGCGGGCATGTCCATGCGCGGATTTTCATCCATGTAGGGTGGGTTCGCGCAGCGACCCCACCGGTGGGGTGCGCAAGGCGCAACCCACCCTACAAAAGAGGGCGCCACTCAGGGCCGCACGGCGCCGTGATGCGCGACCCACCCGGCAGCTCCACCCACTGCGCGTGCAGCCACAGCCTGTCGATACCGAGATGCTTCGCCACCGCCCGGTTGTGCGCGCCCTTGCCGTGCGTGGTGTCCCCCACCAGCGGATGCGCAATGTGCTTGAAGTGCCTGCGGATCTGGTGCCTGCGCCCCGTCAATGGCTCAACGGCCACCAGCGCATAGCGGCTGCCCGGATGCCTGCCATCCACGGTAAACGGCCATTCGAAGGTGGCGAGGCGCTCGTAGCGCGTGAGAGCCGGCAGCCGTGCCTGGCCCGCTGACGGCAACTCCGGGTCACGCGCCAGCGGGTAGTCGATCTCGCCGCGCTCCGGCGGCCAGCCACGCACCAATGCGACATAGCGCTTGGTCACCTCGCCCGCTTCGAACGCCATGCCCCAGCGCCGCGCCGCCTCCACGTTCCGCGCGAACAGCAGCACCCCGCTGGTGGCCTTGTCCAGGCGGTGCAGCGGCCACAGGCGCTCGCCCAGCTGGCCGCGCAGCAGTTGCAGCGCCGTCCGCTCCTCGTGGGCGTCGAGCGCGCTCGGGTGCACCAGCAGTCCGGCCGGCTTGTCGATGGCGACCAGGTCGTCGTCGCGGTGCAGAACGCGCAGGACTTCAGGCATCCAGCTCGCGATAACGCCGGAAGATGCCTTCCTCGTTGAAGGCCAGCCGCCGCTCGCTGGCGAAGTAGGCCGCCAGCTTCCTGTGGCCCGCCACGCCGGCATGCAACGCCGCCACCCGCGGCGCCTTCTTCAGCACCCGGCCGGTCGCCTTCGGGAACGCGTAGCGCAGGCCGTCGACCAGCTGGAACAGCGACAGGTCGGCATAACTCAGGCGCCCGCCCACCAGGTGCGGGATGGCGGCGCGGTCGTTGCGTGTGTTGCGCTCCAGGACAGTCTCGAACCAGCCCATGAACTTGGGCAGCCGCGCCTTGCGGAAGTCCTCGGCCCGCCGCAGCGCCTCCTTCTTCTGGTCTTCGTAGTAGAGGCCGCTGCCCACCGGGTGATGCGTATCGTGGGCCTCCACCACCGCGTCGGCGATGGTCAGCTGGATCTGGTGCGTCCAGAGGCGATCCGCCTCGCTCTTCGCAACCAGGTCCAGCCGCGGGCCCAGGTACAGCAGGATGGCGGCGGTCTGGCCTATCACCCGCTTGCCGTCGACGAGGAAGGGGCAGGCGAACGGCGGCCGTGCGAGGTCGGGCCCGGCCAGCAAGCGCTGCATCGCCGGCACGCCCATGCCGCGTTGTTCGTCGCCGCGCGCGACGTCGACATAGGACGCGCCGGCGGCCTCCAGCGCGAGCCGGACGAACTCGCCGCGACCGGGAATCGAGGGCCAGTAATGAAGCTGGTAGGTCATGGCGGGGTGATCTGGTTCTGCGGACGCCATGGTACGGCCGAAGCCCGCTAGACTGGAGGCGGGTGTCCAGCGCATACGGCGCCGGGCAGGTTCAGCGCTGGTCGGGCCGCCGCGCAGGATTCCTGCTTGCCATGACACCTCCCACTCCTCCTTCCATCCCCGATCTCGTTGCCGCGGCGCTGCTGGCGCTGGCGCTGGTGCACGTTCTCGCCGCCAAGCAGTTCGAACGGCTGGCGCACCGCTTTCCGCGCCATGCCGGGGCGCTCCATCTGCTGGGCGAGGTGGAAGTGGTGTTCGGCTTCTGGGCCTGCGTGCTGGTGGTGGCGCTGGCGCTGCTGCAGGGCCCGGCCGAGGCCTTGGTGTATGCCGAATCGCGCAGCTACGACGAACCGCTGTTCGTCTTCGTCGTGATGGTGATCGCCGCTTCGCTGCCCGTGATGACCGCGGTGCAGCGCGGCGTCGGCGTGCTTGCGCGAGCCATCCCTCTGCCGCCGGCGCTGGCGCGCACCTGGCTCGGGCTGGCGGCGGTGTCGCTGGCCGGATCGCTGGTCACCGAGCCGGCCGCGATGACGCTTGCAGCCCTGCTGCTCGCGCCGCTGGTGTTCCGCCCGGACGTCCCCGAGCCCCCCAAGTACTTCGCTCTGGGCGTGCTGCTGGTCAACGTGTCGATCGGCGGCACGCTCACCTCCTTTGCGGCGCCGCCGGTGCTGATGGTGGCGCGCACCTGGAACTGGGACTCGGCCTTCATGCTGGCCACCTTCGGCTGGAAGGCGGCGCTGGCCGTCCTCGTCAACGCCAGCGCCGCCACCTGGGTGCTGCGGCGCTACGCGGCGGAGGAAGCCGGCGGAACGCCGCAGCGGCAGGTGCCGATGACCGTGATGGTGGTGCACTGCGCCTTCCTGGCCGGCGTGGTGTTGCTTGCCCACCATCCGATCGCCGTCATCGGCCTGTTCCTGCTGTTCCTCGGCTACACGCAGGCCTACGAGCGCCACCAGACCCCGCTGGTGCTGCGGGAGGCGCTGCTGGTGGCCTTCTTCCTCGCCGGGCTGGTGGTGCTGGGCGGCATGCAGCACTGGTGGCTGCAGCCGCTGGTGGAGGCCCTGTCGCCCACCGCGTTGTTCTTCGGCAGCATCGCGCTGACTGCCGCCACCGACAACGCCGCGCTCACCTACCTCGGCTCGCTGATCGAGGGCCTCTCCACCGAGGCGCGCTACAGCCTGGTGGCCGGCGCGGTGGCCGGCGGCGGGCTCACGGTGATCGCCAACGCGCCCAATCCGGCCGGCCTGGCGTTGCTGAGGCATGGTTTCGCCGACCAGTCGGTGGGCGCCGTCGCCCTGCTGCTGGGCGCGCTGGCGCCCACTGCGGTGGCGGCGCTGGCCTTCCTGCTTTTGTAACCCGCTCCTATACTGCGCGGCATGCAGGATCCCATCACCGAACGGCTGGCCCAGTGCTACACCGGCGTCGTGCACGACGTCATGCGCGCGATGGGCCTGCGCGACTTCACCTTCCCGCCGGAACTGCGGCCGCTGTTTCCCGAGCGGCGCCTGGCCGGGCCCGCGTTCACCATCGACGGCCGGGTCGACCCGCGCGCCGACGCGCACGAAACGCTGCTGGCCTGGACCGGCCTGCTGTCGCGGGCGAAGGCGGGCCACATCTGGGTCTCGCAGCCGAACGACCGGGTGGTGGCCCACATGGGCGAGCTCTCGGCCGAAACGCTGAAGAACAAGGGCGTGCTAGGGTGCGTGGCCGACGGCTTCGTGCGCGACGTCGACTTCCTGCTGGAGATGGGCTTCCAGACCTGGTCGCGCGGCTTCACCCCGCGCGACATCGTCGGTTACTGGCTGCCGCGGGCGGTGGAGGTCGACATCCGCATCGGCGACGTCGTCGTGGCGCCGGGCGACTACCTGGTGGGCGACCGCGACGGCCTGCTGCGCGTGCCCAAGGCCATCGTGGCGGACGTCGTGGAGAAGGCCGAGGCCGCCATCGCGACCGAGAACAAGGTCCGCACCGCGATCCTGGCGGGAACCGACCCGCAGCAGGCTTATCTGAAGTTTGGTAAGTTCTAAGGCCGATCGGTGGGTCGCTTCGCGAACCCACCCTACGGACACCGGATTCCTTGTAGGGTGGGTTCGCGAAGCGACCCCACCATGGTGAGCCCCCATGTGCCGCAACATCAAGACCCTGTTCAACTTCGAGCCGCCGGCCACCGAGCTGGAGATCCGCGACGCCTCGCTGCAGTTCGTGCGCAAGCTGAGCGGCTTCAACGTGCCGTCCAGGGCCAATGAGGAAGCGTTCGACCGGGCGGTGCAGGAGATCGCCGCGTCCGCCCGGGTGCTGATCGCCTCGCTGGTCACGACGGCGCAGCCGCGCGACCGCGAGACGGAAGCCCGGAAGGCCCGGGAACGTTCCGAGGACAGATTCGGCGCCCGCGGCTGAATTTACCGGCCTGGGGGAGAATCCCGTCCCATGGATTCCATGCACGACCTCGACATCGGCATCGTCGGCCTCGGTGTCATGGGCGAAAACCTCGCCCTCAACCTGGAACGCAACGGCTTCGCCGTGGGCGGCTTCGACGTCGACGAGCGCAAGCGTGAAAGTTTCACGCGCCGCACCATGGGCAAGCAGGCGCGCCCGGCGCGCTCGCTGGCGGAACTGGTGGCCGGCCTGCGTTCGCCGCGCCGGCTGCTGGTGATGGTGCCGGCGGGCGCCGCGGTCGACACCGTGCTGGCCGAACTGCGGCCGCTGCTGGCGGCGGGCGACGTGGTGATCGACGGCGGCAACACCCGTTTCACCGACACCCAGCGCCGCATGCAGGAACTGGCGGACACCGGCATCCTGTACGTGGGCGCCGGCGTCAGCGGCGGCGAAGAGGGCGCGCTGCGCGGGCCGGCGATCATGCCGGGCGGCGACGCCAGGGCCTGGCCCCTCATCCAGCCCATGCTGCAGGCGATCGCCGCGCGCGCCGACGACGGCAAGTCCTGCTGCGAATGGGTCGGCCCGGGCGCCGCCGGCCACTTCGTGAAGATGGTCCACAACGGCATCGAGTACGCCGACATGCAGAC
Source organism: Ramlibacter sp. (assembly GCA_028292195.1). Classification (GTDB taxonomy): domain Bacteria; phylum Pseudomonadota; class Gammaproteobacteria; order Burkholderiales; family Burkholderiaceae_C; genus Ramlibacter. The sequence goes on from JAQGMU010000270.1 coordinate 7,613, forward strand.
CATCTGCGAAGCCTACTGGCTGATGGACCAGCTGCTGGCCCTGCCGGCGGGCAAGATGGCCGACGTGTTCGCCGACTGGAACAAGGGCGAGCTGGCCAGCTACCTGGTCGGCATCACCGCCGACATCCTGCGCCACACCGACGCCGAGAGCGGCCAGCCGCTGGTGGACCTGATCCTCGACACCGCGGAGCAGAAGGGCACCGGCAAGTGGGCCAGCCAGGCCGCGCTGGACCTGGGCGTGACCGCACCGACCATTGCCGATGCGGTGTTCGCGCGCACGGTGAGCGCGGTGAAGGCCGAGCGCGTCGCCGCCTCGGCCGTGCTGGCCGGCCCGGAAACGAAGACCTTCCGCGGCGACCGCGGCGCCTTCGTCGAGAAGGTCAGGCGCGCGCTGCTGGCCGCCAAGGTCTGCGCCTATGCCCAGGGCTTCCAGCTGCTGCGCGCGGCCGACCGCGAGTATCAGTGGGACCTCCCCTTAGCCACCATCACCTCGGTCTGGCGCGCGGGCTGCATCATCCGCGCCCGCCTGCTGGAAGACGTCCGCCGCGCCTGGGCGCGCCAGCCCGAGCTGGCCAACCTGCTGGTGGACGAGCACTTCGCCCGGGTGATGGCCGAATGCCAGGAGGACCTGCGCGAGGTGGTGGCCACCGCCGCCATGCACGGCGTGGCGGTGCCCGCCTTCATGAGCGCGCTGGCCTACTACGACGCCTACCGCTCGCCACGCCTGCCGGCCAACCTGCTGCAGGCGCAGCGCGACTACTTCGGCGCGCACAGCTACCAGCGCACCGACCGGCCCGGCAAGTTCCACACCAAATGGAATTGAGCATGGCGCCCGACCTCACCTTCGAAGTGCTGCCACGCGACCTGTCGGCCTACCGCGCCGGCAACACCGGCATCGAGTACGTCCACCGCTTCGACTCCGGCAAGCCGGGACCGCACGTGCTGGTCAACGCGCTGACGCACGGCAACGAGTTCTGCGGCATGGTGGCGGCCACGCACCTGCTGGACGCGGGCATCCGGCCGCGCATCGGCACGCTGACGGTGAGCTTCGCCAACGTCGCGGCCTACGAATCGTTCGACACGGCCCGGCCCTTCGACAGCCGCCAGCTGGTGCACAACCTGAACCGCATCTGGTCGCCGGCCTGGCTGGACGGCAATGAGGACAGCCCGGAGCTGCGCCGTGCCCGCGAGCTGCGGCCGGTGATGGCGGCGGCCGACCACATCCTCGACCTGCATTCGACCTCGGCCGACGTCGTGCCCTTCTGGGTCTACCCGGCCTTCGCCCGCAACGCGGAGGCGGCGCTGGCGCTTGGACGGCCCGTGGTGCACCTGGTGATGCCGGGCGGGCTGGGCTCGGGCACGCCGGTGATCGAGCATGGCCGCCACGGGCAGGCGGCGTCGGACGCCGGCGTCGCGCTGGTGGCCGAGTGCGGGCAGCACTTCAAGCAGGCGACGGCCGACCTGGCGGTGGACGTGGCGCTGGACTTCCTGGCGCACTTCGGCTTGAGCGCACCGCGGCCGGACCGCGAGCCGCCGCCAGCGCAGCGGCGCTACCTGCTGCTGGAAACGCGCGTCATCCAGACGCCTGAATTCCGTTTCGCGCGGCCGGTGGTCGGCTTCGAGACTTTTGCCGCCGGCGAGCTGATCGCCACCGATGGCGTGGCCGAGATCCGCGCGCCGGAAGACTGCACCATCCTCATGCCGGCGCGCGAACCGATCGTCGGTCGCGAGGCGGTGTATATCGCGCGGGCGCTGCGGGACTGACGCTGCTGGTGACTCGCTGGGGGTGCGCTGCGCGGCACCCCAGCCCACATGGCCAGCAAGCCTGCGGCGCAAAACGCAGCATTGGAGAACCACGCCGCGACGCCCGGGCGCACGCTGGGGACTCTTCCCAACACCCCAGGAGAATCTCATGGCAAGAGGACAACTCTCGTCCTATGGCGGCCAGAACAGCGACCCCTTCCTCATGCTGCGGCGTGAAATGGAGCGGCTGTTCGACAATGTCGCGGGCAGCCCTTCGCAGTCGACCGGCCGGGGCGACGGCGTCATCGCGCCCCGCATGGACATCAGTGAGGACGAGAAGGAAATCAAGGTGGTCGCCGAAATGCCGGGCGCCTCGCCCGACAAGGTGGAGGTCGTCATCGATGGCGACGTGCTCACCATCCGCGGCGAACGCACCCAGGAGCGCGAGACCAACCGCAAGAACTATCACCTGGTCGAGCGCTCGGTGGGCATGTTCCAGCGGTCCCTGCACCTGCCGTCCGAGGTGGAGGCGAGTCAGGTGGACGCGCGCCTGGACAACGGCGTGCTGACGATCACCATCCCCAAGAGCGCCGCGCAGCAGCGGGCCCGCCGCGTGCAGGTCCAGGGCGGCGCCGGCAAGGGCACGGGGCAGCAGGGCGGCGAGCCGGCCGCCGACGACTCCCAGGACAAGGGCGCCGGCGCCCATCACTGAGCCCGCCATGAAACCTCAAACCGCCGCCCTGGCGCGCACACGCATCGACCTGCCGGCGAACGAGCGCCAGCAGGCCTGCATGCTGCTCAACCAGCGGCTGGCCGACTGCATCGACCTGCAGACCCACTGCAAGCAGGCCCACTGGAACGTGAAGGGGGTGAATTTCATCGCCCTGCACGAGCTCTTCGACGACATCAACGACGACGTCAAGGGCTACGTCGACCTGCTGGCCGAGCGGGTCGTGCAGCTGGGCGGCGTGGCCGAGGGCACGCTGCGCGAGGCGGCTGCGCGTACCACCCTGGCCGCCTATCCTCCGGACACTACCGACGCCAGCCAGCACCTGGACGCGCTCGCCGCGGCGCTGGCGGCGTTCGGGGGCAGCACGCGGCGCGGCATCGACGCGTTCAGCTCGCTGGACGATGCCGTAAGCGCCGACATCCTCACGGAGATCGTGCGCGGCACCGACAAGTGGCTGTGGTTCGTCGAGGCCCACCTGGCGCCGCGCGTCGCGGCGGCCTGAAGCTCGCCCTTCATTCACTGCCGTCGGGGTCCGGCGCTTGCCCGTCCGGCTCCGCGCACGGGCAGACGCGGGGCCACTTGTACTCGCGTCCCACCATGGACCGGGCGAACAGGTAGTTGCTCCGGGCCCTGGCGCTGCAACGTTCGAAATCGAGGTGGCCCTCGCGGTCGCAGGGAAAGGCGAGTGCCCTGCCCGGCTGGAAGAGCGAGTCGAAGCGGACCTCGTATTGCCGGCAATCCGGCGGGGAGGAATCTCGTGCCATGGTCATCTCCCGTCCTGGGTTTCGGCCTCCGCTGCGCGGGCCTCGTGGGCGTTCAGGCGGAACACCCGCGGCGTGAGGCCGGTGTAGCGGTGGAATACGCCGGTGAAGTGGCCCTGGGTGCGGAAGCCCACCTCGGCCGCGATGTCGGCCAGCGCGATGTCGGTGCCGCCCACCAGTTCCTTGGCTCGCTCGATGCGCTGCATGAGGATGTGCATGTGGGGCGACTGTCCGGTGGACAGCTTGAACATGCGGGCGAAGTGGAACGGGCTCAGGTGCACGGTCTCGGCCAGCCGCTCGACGTGGATCGTCTCGCCGAGGTGCGCGCCGATGAACATGCGTACCCGGTGCAGCTTGTGCGGCGCCAGGCCGCCGCAGGGAGCCGCCCTGGCGCCGTTGCCCGAGATGTAGTTGCGGGCAACGTGGACGGCGAGCACGGAGGCCAGCGCATCCAGGTAGCGCGGATCGAGCCGGCGGCGGCCCCGCACGTCGTGTTCGACGGCGTGGCCGACTTCGCGGATCAGGTGGTCGGTGGTGGCGTGCGGCTCGACCAGCGTGAGGTCCTCGCAGCCGAGCGCCGCGCGGGCGGCGGCGCTGAAGAACGGGGCGGCGATGCTGAGGACCAGCGTGTTGGTCCCGGGCTGGTCGGCCAGGGCATGCGGCAGGTTCGGCGGCACGATGGACACCAGCGGCGGCCGTACGAATGCGGTCCGCTCGCGGCCCTGGGCGTCGCGGAAGGTGGCGAACAGGTGGGCCTGGCCCGTGGGGACCAGGATGTCGAGCGAAGCGCGCGTGCGCAGCTTGCCAAGGTCGGCCGCGCCGAGGTAGTCGATGCGCAGCGAGGGATCGGTCGCCGGTCCCTGGACACCGGCCCTGGACGATGGGTCACTGAAGATGGAAGTAGCGTCGGACATTGCTTTTCCCTTTTGCGTCGGATGGTCTGCCGGCGCTCGAAACGGCTGCCGGTGGAACAGACAACGCATACCGCGTGCCGCGTCGAAACAGCGCTTGGCCGCGCCCTGGCCATCGGAAAAAACACTTTGGAATCGCGGGCTTGCAGCGGCAGCGCAGGGTGCGCAGCCAGCCTGCGCCGGCGCCGCGCTGCCGGCCCGCCGGCGCTGCTGCC
>JAQGMU010000306.1 GCA_028292195.1 Ramlibacter sp.
GAGGTGGAATCGGCGCTGGAGCCGGCGAAGAACCTGATCCTGCGGATGCACAACAAGGTGCTGCTCAAGCGCGAGGACCAGCAGGCCGTCTTCAGCTTCAAGCTGCGCGGCGCCTACAACAAGATGGCGCACCTCTCGCCCGAAGCGCTCCAGCGCGGCGTCATCTGCGCGTCGGCGGGCAACCATGCGCAGGGCGTGGCGCTGTCGGCGCATCGCCTGGGCACGCGCGCCGTGATCGTGATGCCGGTGACGACGCCGCAGCTGAAGATCGACGGCGTGAAGACGCTCGGCGGCGAAGTGGTGCTGCACGGCGACAGCTACTCCGATGCGTACGAGCATGCGACGAAGCTGGAGAAGGCGCAGGGCCTGACGTTCGTGCACCCCTTCGACGACCCCGACGTCATAGCCGGCCAGGGCACGATCGCGATGGAGATCCTGCGCCAGCACCAGGGCCCGCTCGACGCGGTGTTCGTCGCCATCGGCGGCGGCGGCCTCATCTCCGGCGTGGCCAACTACATCAAGGCCGTGCGCCCCGAGATCAAGGTGATCGGCGTGCAGATGAACGACTCGGACGCCATGATGCGTTCGGTCGCCGCCAACCAAAGGGTGACGCTGGCCGACGTCGGCCTGTTTTCCGACGGCACCGCCGTGAAGCTGGTGGGTGAAGAGACGTTCCGGCTGGCGAAGGAGCTGGTCGACGAATACATGCTGGTGGACACCGACGCGGTCTGCGCCGGCATCAAGGACGTCTTCGTCGACACCCGCAGCATCGTCGAGCCGGCCGGCGCGCTGGCGGTGGCCGCGATCAAGCAGTACGTGGCGGAGAGGAAGACGCGCGGCGAGACCTACGTCGCCATCCTGTGCGGCGCCAACATGAACTTCGACCGCCTGCGCTTCGTCGCCGAGCGGGCCGAGGTGGGCGAGGAACGCGAGGCGCTGTTCGCCGTCACCATCCCCGAGGAGCGCGGCAGCTTCCGCCGCTTCTGCGAGGTGATCGGCGCCCTGCCCGGCGGCCCGCGCAACGTCACCGAATTCAACTACCGCATCAGCGATGCGCAGCAGGCCCACGTGTTCGTCGGCCTGGCCACCCACGGCAAGGGCGAGTCGACCCGCATCGCCGCCAACTTCGCGCGGCATGGCTTCGAAACGCTGGACCTGACCCACGACGAGCTGGCCAAGGAGCACGTCCGCCACATGGTGGGCGGCCACTCGCCGCTGGCGCACGACGAGCGCCTGCTGCGCTTCGTGTTCCCGGAGCGGCCGGGCGCGCTGATGAAGTTCCTCTCGCACATGCGGCCCAACTGGAACATCTCGCTGTTCCACTACCGCAACCAGGGCGCCGACTACGGCCGCATCCTGGTCGGCCTGCAGGTGCCGGCGGAAGACGGCGCGGCCTTCCAGGCCTTCCTGGACGAACTGGGCTACCCCTACGTCGAGGAAACCGGCAACCCGGTGTACCGGCTGTTCCTGCGGAGCTGAGTTCCCCCGAAACGGCCGGCACTCGCTAGCATCGCCCGGTGCCTGACCTGCGCGCCACCTTCGTCCTGTTCCTGCGCCGCTGCCTGGCAGCCACGCGGGCCTTCACCCGCATCCCCATCATCGGCAGCCTGGCCGAATGGGCGCAGCTGGAGCCGGCCAACACGGCCGCCAGCGCGCGCCACTGGCCGGGCGTCGGGGTGCTGGCCGGCATGGCGGCGTGCATCGTCTTCGCCCTGGTGTCGCTGCCGCTGCCGCGCGGCCCGCTCAGCCCCCTGGTCGCCGCGGTGGCCGCGACCATCGCGACGGCGCTGCTGACCGGCGGCCGCCACGAAGAAAGCCTTGCCCGCCACGCCGGCACCGTGGCCCTGGTCCTGGTGCTGGCGGCGAAACTGGCCCTGCTCGCGCTGCTGGGCCTGCATTCCCCGGCCGGCGTGCTGGCCGCGCTGGTCGGCGCCCATGCTGTTTCGCGCCTGTTCGCACTGCTGCTGGCGTGGAGCTTGCCACCGTTGCCGGGGCAGCCGGCGGACCATCCACTGCTGCAGCAGGCCGACCGTTCGGCGCTGGCCGCAGCGGCGGCCTGGTGCGTGCTGCCGCTGCTGTTGATGTGGCTGGCCGCCGGCCTGCAATTCACGTTGATCGCGCTGGTGACCGGCGCGCTGGCCTTCGGCCTGTTGCGCCGCCGCTTACAACGGCAGGGTGGCGTGGGGGTGGACGGGATCGGCGCCGCCCAGCAGATCTGCGAAGCGGCCATCTACCTCGGGGCGGCCTTCGGCGTGCCCAGGTAGGGTGTGCAGCTTGCTGCGCACCGCACCGCTGCAAGGTGCGCAGCAAGCTGCACACCCTACGGAAGCTACGGAAGCACCTGGCGCGGCGGCATCTGCGGCGGCGCGGGCAGCTCCAGCACCACCAGCGGCGGGCCGTCCGGCAAGGCAGCGAGAACGGCGCGCCGGCCTTGCACCGACTGCAGCAGGATGCCCTGGTCGAGGAAGCTGCCCACCCGGAACGGCCGGGCCGGCTTGCCATCGACCGAGATCACCGCCGCGCCGCCGCCGGAGCTGGCATGCGCCGCCACGCCGACCAGGATGAAGCGGCTGGCGAGCGTGGGGAGGGGCGCCGCGGCCAGGCCCGGCGCGGCGACGCCGCCGCCGAGCAGGCGCGAA
>JAQGMU010000311.1 GCA_028292195.1 Ramlibacter sp.
GGCAGCAGCAGGTTCTGGTCGTGCGTGACGCGCGCCTCGCCGGCGGAGAAGCGCTCGGCCAGGTTGGCGGCGACGTCCAGCTGGTCGCCGGTGGCGTCGCCGGGCGCCTGGCCCAGGCGCTTGAACGACAGGGTCACGGCGCGCAGTTCGGGGTTGGCATGCGCCGCCACGTTCTGCTGCAGCCAGCGGCCGTATTCCGGGTCGGCCTCGGCGTCGGCCTGCACGATCTCGTGCAGGCGGGCGTCGGCGCCGGCGCGCGGGCGCTTCAGCACCGGGGCCGCGAAGGAGACGGCGACGCGGTCGTATTCGGCCTGGGTGATGGTGTGCGGTGCGCCGTCCTGCTCCTGGATGGCGCGGTACTCGGCTTCCACTTCGTCGATGTAGCGCTGGCCTTCGGCCTTGACCAGGATCTTGATCCGGGCCTTGTACATGTTGTCGCGGCGGCCCCAGCGGTTGTAGACGCGGACCACGGCTTCCAGGAAGTTCAGGATCTCCTGCCAGGGCAGGAATTCGCGGATCACCGTGGCGATCACGGGCGTGCGGCCCATGCCGCCGCCCACCAGCACCTTGAAGCCGGTTTCACCGGCCTCGTTCTTCACCAGCTGCAGGCCGACGTCGTGCCAGTAGGTGGCCGCGCGATCTTCGCTCGCGCCGGACACGGCGATCTTGAACTTGCGCGGCAGGAAGGCGAACTCGGGGTGCAGCGTGCTCCACTGGCGCAGGATCTCGCAGTAGGGACGCGGGTCGGCGATCTCGTCGGTGGCGATGCCGGCGCGCTCGTCGCTGGTGATGTTGCGGATGCAGTTGCCGCTGGTCTGGATGCCGTGCATGTCGACGCCGGCCAGCAGGTCCATCACGTCGGCGCTCCGGTCCAGGGGAATCCAGTTGAACTGCACGTTCTGGCGGGTCGTGAAGTGGCCGTAGCCCACTTTCAGGCGGCTGCCGACGGACTTGCCGCCGGCCAAGGGCACTTCGCCCAGGGCATCCTGCTTGCCTTGCGCTTCCTGGAACAGGGCGGCGGTCGGCTGGTCGTACTCGCGGGCGATCTTCGCCAGCACGCGCAGCTGGGCGCTGGAGATCTCGCCGTAGGGCACGGCGATACGGAGCATGGGCGCGTAGCGCTGCACGTACCAGCCGTTCTGCAGGCGCAGCGGCCGGAACTCGTCCTCGCTGAGTTTGCCGGCCTGCCAGCGTTCCAGCTGGTCGCGGTACTGCGCGGCGCGGGCGTGCACGAACTGGCGGTCGAATTCTGTGTATTGGTACATGAGAGGCGTGGCTGCAGGCCGTGGAATCGGTCCGAACCCGCGACTCTACGGAAGCCTCATATGGAACCAAACTACATTTTTTTTCAGGCCTTATCTGGATAAGCTTATGCGCGAGCCCTGGTGCGGGTTTCCGCCGCTTTCTCGCGGTGGGCCGGATAAGCCCCATTTCGCAGCTCGTCAGCCGCCTTGCATAATGGGCCGCAGAAGCACACGCACCCAGGAAGTTCATGGCGCAGCGGATCTACATCAAGGTGGTCGGTTTTTCCGATGAGGAGCGGCACGCGCTCAACACCCTGTTCCGCCTGTCTGAGCAGTGCCTCATCATGTACCAGTTGTGGTCGACCACGGCCCGGGGGCCGGCCGGCATGGTGCTGCTCGATGGCGGAAGCTACGAGGCGCGGCTGGAGGCGGAGTCGCCCATGAACCGCAACCTCAAGATGCTGTGGATCGGCGCCGACGCGCCGCCGCAGGTCTGGCGCAGCCTGGCGCGGCCCTTTGCCTGGCCGGAAGTCATCGAGGCCATGGACGCGGTGTTCCAGCCGCCTTCGGTGGACCTGGACCTCGGCCTGCCGGCGCCGGCGCAGGAGGATCGCGCGCCGAAGCGGCCGCCCAAGATGGCGCTGATCGTCAGCCCCAGCCGGGACGAGCGGCTCTACCTGCGGGCCCGCCTGGCGCTCGCCAGCCTGACCCAGGCCGACGAGGCCGAAAGCGGCAACGAGGCGATGGAGCTGGCGCGCAGCAAGCAGTACGACTTCGCGCTGGTCGATTTCCAGCTGCCGGACATGACGGCCTGGAACCTGTTGCGCCAGCTGCGCCAGGGCAAGAAGCCGATCGCGCACGTGGCCATGACCAAGGCCCAGCGCTCGCTGCCGGAGCATGTGCGGGCCTGGTTCGGCGGGGCGGAGGCCTTGCTGGACAGTCCGCCGCATCCGCAGCGCCTCAACGCCTGGTTGCGGCGGCTGTAGTGCGCGCAGCTGGGGTTTGCACCCCAGCCTACACCGGCATCCGGTCGGCTGGGGTGCAACCCCAGCCACGGCGTCCGCATCCGGCAGGCTGGGGTGCCGGTAGGCTGGGGTGCAACCCCAGCTACGGCATCCGCATCCGGCAGGCTGGGGTGCGACCCCAGCTAAGGCATCTGCATCCGGTAGGCTGGGGTGCAACCCCAGCTACGGCATCCGTTCACCCAGCCGACGCACATCCAGCGAAGCCGCCAGTCTTTGCTCCAGCGGCAGCGGCTCGCCATGCAGCCTTGCCGCGATCAACTCCCCGCACAGCGCCGCGAACGTCAGGCCCCGCGATCCCATCGCGGTGCTCACCCACAAGCCCGGCTCCAGCTCACCCACGAGCGGCCGGCGGTCCGGTGACGTGCAGCGCACGCCGCTCCAGGCCCGCACCCGGCCAGCGGCGAACTGCGGCGCCAGCCCCTGCGCCACCGCCGGCAACAGCTCGCGCAAGCGCACGAGATTCGCCGCCTGGTCCGCCTCGCGCGGCGCCGTGTCGGCATCGCCGCGGCCATAGGTGGAGCCGCTGCACCAGGCCAGGCCTTCGGCCATGGGCAGGCGCGGAATGAAGTGGCCGTGGCCGTTGACCGGGAAGGGCGGCAGCAGCTTGGCGCTGCCCTCGTCGTGCAGTGCCCACGAGACCTGGCCGCGCACTGGGTGGGTCGCGATGCGGCCGGCCAGCAGGGCGCCGCTGGCATACGCCGCCGCCACGATCACCAGTGGCGCGCGCGCCAGCGTCTTGCCTTCGGCATCCAGCACCTGCCAGCCGGCATCGTCGCGTCCCAGGGAAGCCACCGTACAGCCGCCGTGAAAGGCGACGCCCGGCTGCGCCAGCCAGGCCCGCGCCAGCGCCGCCGGCCGCACCCACGCGGCGCTTTCGTGCCACCACGCGGGTTCGTGGTCGGCCAGACCGGCCTGCCGCAGCAGCTCCGTGCTCGCCTCGCGGCTCCAGGCCTGCAGGCCGTCCACACCCCGCAGGGGCCGCGCATCGCCCCAGCGGTGTTCCAGCACGCCGCCGGCCTGCCACTCGCCCTCGGCCAGGCGCGCGGCACATTCCTGCAGCGTGATGCGGATGCCGGCGCGCGACAGGCGCGACAGCAGGTTGTCGTCGGGAGACTGGTGCGGCGCCAGCAGGCCGGCAGGCAAGGCGGACGCGCCGGCTGCCGGCGAGGGCGCGGCGTCCAATACCTCCACCTGCCAGCCGCGCCGAGCCAGGCTGGCGGCGACTGCGGCGCCGGCCAGCCCGGCGCCGATCACCACGGCGCGTGAAGGCGCGGCCCCGGAGGCTTGGCGCATGCCCTTCACGGGCCAGGCGGGCGCATAGCGCCCACGCAACGTGTCCCCCTGGGGCGGATCGAGCTGGAAGCCGCAGGTGGCAAGGTCGCGCCGGACCTGGTCCGTCATTCCCGTGGCGGCCAGCGTCGTGCCCTCCCGGCACAGGCGCGCCACCGCCTTGAGCGTCGCCAGGTCGGCTTCGGGGCCATCCAGATCGACTGCATCGGCGCTGAAATCGAGCTCCCGCAGCAGCGCCGCCGTTTCGCCCGCACACAGCGTCAGCAGCACGCGGCCGCCTTCGAAGGCGAAACGGTGCATCCCGGGGGTCAAGCCCTGCCAGCGGGTGGCCAGTTCGGCGGCGAGTGGTGCGAGCCCGGACTGCGCCGCCGCGCCGCGCACGATGGCCTCGGCCGAGGGCGGCCGCGCTTCGATTGCGGCGTAGTGCAGCAGCGCGGGGCGCCGCGGATCAGCCCGCCAGGCCTGCCAGGCCGCGAGGAAGGCCTGGCCTGCATGGAAGCCGGTTGCGAGGACGCGCCACTGCGTCTGCCCGGCCCAGGCCATTGCCCTGGTGCGCTACGCGCCGGGTGGCGGAACGTAGCCCGCCGCGGTGTCCGCGCCGCCGCCGAAGAAATGATTTTCCATCTGCCGCTTCAAGTACTCGCGGGCCCGCTGGTCGGCCAGGTTCAGGCGGTTCTCGTTCACCAGCATGGTCTGCTGCTTGAGCCATGCGGCCCAGGCTTCCTTGCTGACGCCTTCGTAGATGCGCTTGCCCAGCTCGCCGGGATAGGGGGGGAAATCGAGACCCTCGGCGTCGCGGCCGAGCTTGATGCAGTGAACAGTGCGCGCCATGGCGGCTCCAGAAAGCGATGAAACAGGGATGAGCTTATGCGGATATGCAACTGAGAACTCTGTAGTTCCCGTTGCAGGCCCGGGCTCCCAGAATGCGTCCAAACCAAACCAGGACACTCCATGAGCCAACGCCGCGACTTTATCAAGATTCCCCTGGCCATCGCCGTCGCCGGTGCCATGTCACTGAGCGGGCTGCCCTCCATCGCGCAGCCGCTGCAGCTGCTCAACGTCTCCTACGACCCCACGCGCGAGCTCTACGTCGAGTTCAACCAGGCCTTCGCCAAGTTCTGGAAGGGCAAGACCGGGCAGGACATCAGCATCCGCCAGTCGCACGGCGGCTCGGGCAAGCAGGCCCGCTCCATCATCGATGGACTGGACGCCGACGTCGCCACGCTGGCGCTGGCCGGCGATACCGACGCGCTGGCCAGGCATGGCGGCTGGCTGGCCGCCGACTGGCAGAAGAAGCTGCCGCACAACTCCTCGCCCTACAACTCGACCATCGTGCTGGTGGTGCGGCAGGGCAACCCGAAGAACATCAAGGACTGGGACGACCTGGCCCGGCCCGGCATCAGCGTGATCACGCCCAACCCCAAGACCTCCGGCGGCGCCCGCTGGAACTACCTGGCGGCGTGGGAATTCGCCAAGCGCAAGTACGGCGGCGACGCCAAGGCCAAGGAGTTCATCGCCAGGGTCTACAACAACGTGCCGGTGCTGGACACCGGCGCCCGCGGCTCGACCATCACTTTTGCCCAGCGTGCCCAGGGCGACGTGCTGATCGCCTGGGAGAACGAGGCCTGGCTGCTGGAAAAGGAATTCGGCGCCAAGTTCGACGTGGTGATCCCGTCCGTGAGCATTCTGGCCGAGCCCGCGGTGGCGGTGGTCGACAAGGTCGTCGACCGCAAGGGCACGCGGGCCGTGGCCGAGGCTTACCTGCAGTACTTGTACAGCGAGGAGGGCCAGGACATCATCGGCAAGAACTTCTATCGTCCGGCGGTGTCGCAGAAAGCCCAGGCCAAGTACGCCAAGCAATTTCCCAACCTGAACCTGTTCACCGTCGACCAGGCCTTCGGCGGCTGGACCAAGGCCGACAAGGACCACTTCGCCGACGGCGGCAGCTTCGACCAGATCTATACGCGCAAGTAAGCCCCACGGCGGCGCCGTATCGCGGAAGAATGGGTGCCCCGCAAAAGGAGAACTCCATGACCTACCGCATCGCCGTCGTCGTCGGCAGCCTGCGCCGCGAATCGTTCAACCGCCAGCTGGCCGATGCGCTGGTCAAGCTCGCGCCGCCGGGATTCGAGCTGGTGCCTTCGCGCATCGACGACCTGCCGCTGTACAACCAGGACGACGACAAGAACCAGGCCGCGCCCGTGCTTCGCCTGAAAGGCGAGCTGACGGCGGCGCAGGGCGTGCTGTTCGTCACGCCGGAGTACAACCGCTCGATCCCGGGCGTGCTGAAGAACGCGATCGACAACGCCTCGCGGCCCTACGGGCAGAGCGCCTGGGCCGGCAAGCCGGCCGGCGTGATCGGCATCTCGGTCGGCGCCATCGGCACCGCGCTGGCGCAGCAGCACCTGCGCAACATCCTGGCCTACCTGGACATGCCGACGCTGGGACAGCCGGAGGTGTTCCTGCAGAACAAGCACGGGCTGTTCGGTCCCGATGGAAGCATCACCGCCGACGACACGAAGCAATTCGTCCAGAAGTACCTGGAGACGTACGCGGCGTGGGTGAAGCATCACGCGGATCGCGTGGCGAATCGATCGTGAAAAGGCCCGCGAGCGCGGGCCTTTCATGATCGTCCCCGCCCAGGCGGGAACCCGGGGCGCCTCAGGCGCGCAGCGCCGTAGCCCCTTCGTTGGCGGCCATCTTGGCGTGTGCGCGGATATCGATGTCCGCCGCGGCGAAGGCCTTGGCCTTGGCTTCCGCGCCCATCGCCACGCCTTCGGCGCGGACGAAACGCAGGTCGGTGACGCCGAAGAAGCCGAAGACGGTCTTCAGGTAGCTTTCCTGGTGGTCCAGGCCGGCCAGCGCCGGGTTGGTGGAGTACACGCCGCCGCGGCTGGAGGCAACGATCACCGTCTTGTCGCCGGCCAGGCCTTGCGGGCCCTGTTCGGTGTACTTGAAGGTGCGATTGACCTGCGCAACGCGGTCGATCCAGGCCTTCAGCTGGCTGGGCACCGTGAAGTTGTACATCGGCGCGCCGATCACGACGACGTCGGCGGCCATGAACTGGCTGACCAGCTTCTCGGAGATCGCGTTCTCGCGCTGTTGTACTTCGCTCAGGCCGGCAGTGTTGGGGGCCAGGCGGAAGCCCAGCGAATCCTGGTTCAGGTGGGTCGGGGCGTCCAGCGCCAGGTCGAGGTGCTCGACGCTGGTCTCGGGGTGGCTGGCTTGCCATTCGGCGACGATGCGGCGCGTGAGCTCGCGCGAAACCGAGTTGGCGGCGAGGGGGCTGGAATCGATGTGAAGCAGTTTCATGGTCTTCTCCGGAAGAGGGGGAGCCACGATTCGGCTCCATCGGAAGAATTGTGAACGTGCAACGATCAATTGATAAGTAGGCAATTTCGGGTTAGATTGTCCTGCCTATAGGACGATCATGCAGGACCTGAACGACATGCTGTATTTCGCCGAGGTGGTCGACCAGGGCGGGTTCGCCGCCGCCGGCCGCACGCTCGGCGTGCCCAAATCAAAGCTCTCCCGCCGCGTCGCCGACCTGGAAGCGCGGCTGGGCGTGCGGCTGCTGCAGCGGACCACCCGCAAGCTGTCGCTGACCCAGGCCGGCGAGATCTACCACCGCCATTGCGTCGCGATGCGCGAGCAGGCCGAGGCCGCCGACGAGGCGGTGGCGCGGGTGCAGACCGAGCCCCGCGGCACCGTGCGCATGACCTGCCCGGTGACGCTGGCGCAGACCACCATCGGGCCCGTGCTGCCGCGCTTCCTGGCGGCGCATCCGCAGGTGCGGGTGGACATGCTGGTCACCAACCGCGTGATCGACCTGGTGCAGGAGGGCGTGGACGTGGCGGTGCGGGTGCGCTCCGCGCTGGACGACAGCGGCACGCTGGTGATCAAGAACCTGGGGCCGACGCTGGGCGTGCTGGTGGCGAGCCCGCAGCTGCTGCAGCGCTTCGGCCAGCCCGGTGGGCCGCAGGAACTGCGCAACCTGCCGACGGTGGCGATGTCGGCCGCCGACGGGCGCGCCAGCTGGCGCCTCGTGGGCCCCAAGGGCGAGGAGCACGACGTGCAGCATGACCCCGTCTACACCGCCGACGACCTGCTGACGCTCAAGTTCGCGGTGCTGCAGGGCACCGGCATGTCGGTGCTGCCGGACTACATGTGCAGCGAGGAGCTGCGGCGCGGCGAGCTGGTACCGGTGCTGCACGGGTGGGCGCCGCCGGCGGCCAAGGTGCTGGCGGTGTTTCCGTCGCGCCGGGGGATGGTGCCGGCGGTGCGGCGGCTGCTGGATTTTCTCGGGGAGAGCATCACCGGGCCGCATATCTTGCCGGCCGCATGAAGCGGTGGGGTCGCTGCGCGAACCCACCCTACAGGGCCGCGGAGATGGCCTGCTCGTACACCGCAAGGTACGCCTTGGCGCTGTCTTCCCACCCGAAATGCCGCGCCATGCCGTTGACCTGCAGCTTGCGCCACTGCGGCGGCTCGCGCCAGGCGCGCAGCGCGCGCTGCAGCGCTTCGTCCAGGCCGGCGGCGTCGGGGCTCGCCATGACGAAGCCGGTGCCGTGCGCCGGGTCCGCGGTGGCGTCGGTGACCGAGTCGCGCAGCCCGCCCACCGGGGCCACGATCGGGGGCGTGCCGTAGGCCTGGCTGTACAGCTGGTTCAGGCCACAGGGCTCGAAGCGCGAGGGCATCAGGAAGGCGTCGGCGCCGGCCTCGATCAGGTGCGCCAGGCCTTCATCGAAGCCGAGCGTCACCGCGATCTGGCGCGGGTACTCCTGTGCCGCCCGGGTCAGCGCCTCCTGCAGCGCAGGCTCGCCCTGGCCCAGCACCACCAGCTGCGATCCGGCCGCCAGCAGCCGGGGCAGCGCGCCCAGCACGAGGTCCACGCCCTTTTGCTGCGTCAGCCGGCTCACCACCGCGAAGAGCGGCGCGCGGCCCTCGGTGGGCAGGCCGCTGCGCACCTGCAGCGCTTTCTTGTTCAGCGACTTGCCCTGCATGCTGTCGCGGCCGTAGCGGTGCGGCAATAGCGGGTCGGTGGCCGGGTTCCAGATCCCGGTGTCTATCCCGTTCAGGATGCCGTGCAGGCGGTCCGCGCGGGCGCGCAGCATTCCGTCCAGGCCGACGCCATGCGCCTCGGTCTGGATCTCGCGCGCATAGCTCGGGCTGACGGTGGTGATGGCGTCGGCGAACTGCAGGCCCGCCTTGAGCATCGACAGCTGGCCCCAGAACTCCACGCCGTCGATGCCGCGCCAGTGGTACGGGATGCCGAGCAGGTCGGCGGCGTCCATGGGAAACAGTCCCCGGAACGCCAGGTTGTGGATCGTCAGCACCGAGGCGGCGGTGGGTTGTTGCAGCGGCAGCGCGCGCGCCTGTGCCAGGTAGAGCGGCGCCAGCGCGCAGGGCCAGTCGTTGGCATGCACCACGTCGGCCGTCCAGCCGGGGAGCGGCGACTGCACCGTGCCGAGTTGTGCCGCCACCCGCGCGAGCAGGCCGAAGCGCAGCGCGTTGTCCGCATAGTCGTTGCCACTCTCGTCCACGTAAGGCCCGCCGGCGCGCTGGTACAGCGCGGGACAGGCCAGCAACAGGAGCGTGACGCCATTGGGCGCCTTCACCGGCACCAGCTGCGCCGCCGGCCACGGGCCATAGGCGGGCAGCTCGACGCCGTCGCCGATCTCGCCGCTCACCTTCATGCCGCGGTAAGCCGGCAGCAGCAGGTGCACGTCGTGTCCCAGATTGGCCAGCATGGCGGGCAGGGCGGCGCTGACGTCGCCCAGGCCGCCGGTCTTGACGTAGGGCGCGCACTCGGGTGTGGCGAACAGGATCTTCATGCGGCCTCGGCTTGCGCCACCAGCACCGCGAACGGCAAGCCACCGCCGCCATCGAATACCGTGGCCAGGTCCAGCAGGTCGTCGCCGCCCAGCTTGCATTCCGCGCCGGTCAGCCAGTTGCGCCAGCGACGGAAGCGCCGCACGTTGGCGTGTTCGGCGGCCAGCGCCACCTGCGTGCCCTGCCACAGCGCAGGCGACCAGCGGCTGTCATCGCCGCGGCACAAGGTGTGTGTCAGGCGCGCTGCCAGCACCAGCACGGCGGCGCCGTCGTGGATGCGGACATAGGCCAGCGCGTGTTCGGCGGCCGCGCCTTCCACCGCCAGCGGCAGGTAGCCGCCGTCGCGGAACAGCAGCGGCTTTTCGCGCCGCAGCTGCAGCAGCCGCCAGGTGACGAGTTGCTTGATCAAGCCATCGGCCGTCGAAGCGTTCAGCGAGCGCCAGTGGTCGGCGGTGGGGTAGCCGCTGCGGTACAGCGATTGCACTGCGTCCAGGCCCTGGGCCAGCCGCGTGAAGTCGACCGGCCGCCGGTTGTCCGGGTCGACCAGGCTGAAGTTCCACTGCTCGCAGCCCTGGTACAGGTCGGGCACGCCGGGTGCCGTCATCTTCAGCGCCAGCTGTGCCAGGCTGTTGCGAAAGCCGAAGGGCGCCACCTGGCCGGTGAACTTCTGCAGTTCGTCGGCAAAGGGACTGGGTTGCCCCGAGCGCAGGACGCCGTCGACGTAACGCTCCACCGCGTCTTCGTATGCGCTGTCCGGGCAGACCCAGCTGGTGTTGCGCTTGGCTTCGCGCATCGCCTTGCGCATGTAGGCCTGCACGCGCTCGCGCAGGGCATCGCGCTCCGTTTCTCCGGGCGGCTGCGCCGGCCACAGCCCCACCAGCGTCTGGAACAGCAGCCAGACGTCGTTGCCGGTCGGCCAGGTGTCCTTGTGCGTCCGGGTCACGTACAACTGGGCCCAGCCCGACATCCGCAGCAGCGCGTCTTCCCAAGCGGCCGGGATTTCCGACAGCACGTCCAGCCGCGCCCGCAGGTCCTCGCCGCGCTTGCTGTCGTGGGTGGAGGTGCCCAGCATGCAGTGCGGCCGGTGCCGCTGGCGCGTGAGGTTGGCGAAGTGGAAGGCCGCGACCGACACGCCGAAGCTGCGCGGGTCGCCGCCCACCTCGTTGAGCGACAGCAGCGGCAGGTAGCGGTAGAAGGCGGTGTCCTCCATCGCCTTGGCCATCACCGGCGCCGTGAACTGCTGCCAGCGCGCCAGGAAGCGCTGGCGCGGCTCCTCCGGCAGGCCATGCGCCTCGCCTTCACCGAGCAGCACTTCGCGCAGGTGGTCCAGCACCGTCGCCTCCGAGCCGCCCAGGCGGCGCTGCGCGCCGGCGATCGCCCAGTCGATGTGGCGGCGGTCCATGGCACTCGCCGGCTCGCCGCTGCGGAGATAGGTGCGGTAGACCGGGAAGGCTGCCGCCACTTCGGCCAGCGCCCAGCGCAGCCGGTTGCGGGTGAAGTCGCAGCGCCTGCGGTTGCCGCGCGTGAGGCCGTACAGCGCGTGCGTCAGCCAGTTCAACTCGGAATACAGCGAGGTCTCGATGATCAGCTTCTTGCAGGCGTAGAGCACGTCGTCGAAGTCGGCCACTTCGCCGGTGAAGGCGTGGTAGGCCGCCAGCAGCGCGTTCTCGTTGCGGCCTTCGACGAACAGGCCGTTGACCAGGGTGCCGAAGCGGTAGCCGGTGTCGCCGTGCACCGGCCAGTCCTCGGGCAGCGGCTCGTGTTCGGCCTGGATCTTCTCCGCCACCAGGTAGAGCGCGCGCGGCGGATGGCCGCTGACCTCGGCCTGCAGCGCGTAACGCGCCTGCAGCTGCTCGAAGTAGCTGCGCGGGTCGCTCAGGCCGTCCGGATGGTCGATCCGCAACCCTGACAGCAGGCCCTCCTGCAGCCAGTGCAGCACCTTGCGGTGCGTGGCCTCGAATACTTCCGGCCGTTCCATGCGCAGCGCCGCCAGGGTGTTGACGTCGAAGAAGCGCCGGTAGTTGACGTCGTCGCTCGCCACGCGCCAGTCGGCCAGCCGGTAAGCCTGGGTGGAGATCAACGCATCCAGCGCGTCGAAGCTGGCCGGGTCGCCCGGCTTGCCGTTCAGGTGCTGCACGCAGGCCTCGATCCAGCGCGCCAGCCAGTCATGGCTGGTCGCCAGCCGCGCCAGCTGGCGCTTGTAGACGGCGCTGTCGCGGACCCGGGAACGCCGCAGCTCGCTCTCGGGCGCGTCCCGCGCAGGCAGCCGGCCGAGGGCGTCGAGCAAGGCCGCCACCACGGCGTGGCTGTCGCCTTCGCGGTCGTCGCGCGCGGGGGGCGCCGGCAGCGTGGCCAGGATGGTCGGATAGCTGGCCGGGTCCAGCGGGAAGCGATGGTCCCAGTAGCGCAGCATGAATTCGCCGGCCTCGGGCGCGAAGTGAAGCTGGATCTCGCCGGCCTCCAGCACGCGGCCGTAGTGGTCGCCCAGCACCGGCAGCAGCAGCCGCCCCACCATTTCGGGCTGGGCCGGCTTCCACTCGATGTCGAAAGTCTCGGCGTGGCTGGAGGCGCGGCCGTGCTCCAGCACGTCCAGCCACCAGGCGTTGTCGGCTTCCAGCACGCCCATGTGGTTGGGCACGATGTCCAGGATCTGGCCCATGCCGCTGCGGCGCAGCGCCCGGCACAGGCGGGCGTGGGCCTGCTCGTCGCCCACTTCCGGATTGAGCTCGTTGTGGTCGACGATGTCGTAGCCATGCGTGCTGCCGGGCCGCGCGCGCAGGTAGGGCGAGCTGTACAGGTGGCTCACCCCGAGGGCCTTCAGGTAGGGCACGGCTTCGGTGACCTTGGCGAAGGTGTTGCCCTTGTGGAACTGCACCCGGTAGCTGCCGCAGGGGATGTGCGCGGTCTCCAGCGCGGGCAGCTCCTGCGGCCCCTGCGTGGCGTTGCGCGGGCCGTCGCGCTCGGCCCGCAGCACCGACGCCAGTGAACTCCAGCGCGGGTCGCTGCCCAGGCCATCGACGGTGATGGCGAGCTTGCGCCGCCAGTTGGGGAAGCGGTCCTCGGTGGTGCCGGGCACGTTGACCTGCAGCAGCTGGCCGGTGACGTCCTCCAGCTGGACGCCCACCAGCCAGCAGGGCGTGCGCGCCAGGAAGGCGTAGATCGCGTCGACGAAGGGCGGCGCCGCATCGGGCACCGAAGTCGGCTGCACGCTGGCGCCCGCGGGCAGCAGCCCTTCGCGCTCCAGCGCCATCAGCAGGCGCGCGCGGTCCTGGGCCCGGTCCAGCACCTGCTGCTCGCGGGCTTCCGCAGTCGGGTAGAGGTCGAGCCTGGCCGCCAGTTCGATGTCCTCGCCCAGCCAGAAGCCGCGCAGCGTCGGCAGGTCGTGCGTGCTGACCACCGCCAGTGCCTTGGGCAGCCACTGCGCCGGCGGCCGGAAGCCGCCGTCTGCCTCGCGTTCGAACAGCAGCGGCCGGTAGGACAGCAGGTTGCCCTCGCGCATGGCCTCGCGCATGCTGGGGGCGACGTTGCCCAGGTCCTCGCCGATCACCATGCATTCGTGGCGCCGGCTTTCCAGCGCCAGCACGCCCAGCAGGTCGTCCAGCGGGTAGTCGACGTAGGTGCCGCCGCCGGGGCCGGTCCAGAACAGCCGCATCAGCGCCATCACGTGGTCCAGCCGCAGGGCGCCGCAGTGGCGCATGTTGGCGCGGATCGTGTCGATGAAGGGCTGGTAGCGGGCCGCGCGCAGGCGCTCCGGGCTCCACGGCGGCAGGCCCCAGTCCTGCCCGTTGGGCGCCAGTGGGTCCGGCGGCGCGCCGGCATGCATGCCCAACGCATACAGGTCCTGCTCGACCCAGGTCTCGGCGCCGCCGCCGTTGACGCCCACCGCGAGGTCGCAGTACAGGCCGATGCCCATGCCGCGGGTCCTGGCATAGCGCTGGCACGACTCCAGCTGCAGTTCGGCCAGCCATTGCAGCCAGAAGCGGAACTGCACCGCCGAGGCATGGTCGCGGGCGAAGGCCCGTACCGCGGCGCCGTGCGGATCGCGGAATCGCCGCGGCCACGACGGCCAGCCCCAGACGTTCCCGTCCTGGGCGTGCAGGTGTTCCTGCAGGGCCTCGAACAGTGCGTGCCGGCCGATGGTGGACTCGCGCTCCCGCATGTAGCGCAGGAAGTGCGCGCCGCGCGAATGGTCGCTGTGCAGCTCGTTGCGCTCGAAGTGGCGCCACAGCAGCCGCAGCACTTCCTCCTTGGCGGCGGCGACGGCGGGGTAGTCGACCATCTCGGCGTCGCGCAGCGAGCGCAGCAGGTCCTGGAACGGGTCGGACTGCACTTTCTGCAGCGCCTCCTCGCAGCCGCTCAGGTCCACCAGCGCCTGCACGTCGAGGTAGATCGGGTTGAGCGCCTTGCGGCTCGAAGGGCTGTAGGGGCTGGCGACGGCCGGGTTGTGCGGAAACAGCGCGTGCAGCGGGCTCAGGCCGAGGAAGGAGGCGCCCTGGTGCGCGGCGGCGTCGGCCAGCCGGCGCAGGTCGCCGAAGTCGCCTATGCCCCAGTTGCGCATGGAGCGCAGCGCATAGAGCTGGATGGTGCAGCCCCACCAGCGCTCGCCGTCCTGCAGGCCGGGCGCCACGTGGCACTGGCGCGGGGCGATCACGAGGCGGCAGTATTCGTCGGGCGGCGCACCGTCCAGCGTGAGCCGGAAGTAGCCGGGCGCCAGGTCTGCCGGCAGTTCGATGCCGAGCTCGCCATGCCCGCGCAGCAGGTCGCCGGTGAGCACGGGTGCGTTGCCTGCTTCGGGTGCCAGCTGCCAGCGCGCCGCGCCGGAGTCGTTCGAGGGCCAGCGCAGCACCACGGCTTCCTGCTCGCGCGCCACGTGCACCGGCGGCAGGCCCAGCTGCTGCTGCGGCGGCTCGCGGCCATCGCCGCGCATCGCCTGCACCGCGCGCTGCAGCACCGCCTCGGGCACGCTCTCTTCCTTGCCCCAGAAGCCGTGGTAGCTGGCGGCGATGCCGAGACGGCGCGCCTGCTCCGCCAGCTCCAGCTGGGTGAATTCCCCCGGCGCGTTCACTGCGTGATCTCCGCGCCCAGGGTCCAGCGCGCACCCCAGGCGGGCCAGCTGCCGGCCGGCGTGTCGGGGGCCCAGCGATGGCGGAAGATGCAGCGTGCCTCCACCGGGCCGACGTGTTGCGGCGGCACCGTGATGGGTTGCGGCCCCAGGTTCAATTCCAGGCTGAGCATCTGGCCGTCGCCGTAGCGCCATTGCACGGCGAGGCCCCGTTCCCCGATGCGCTGGGCCGTGTGCTTGCCGGTCTGCAGTTGCGACTGGCGCGGCGTGATGTGGGCGCGGCGCGCCTGCAGCGCCTCCCGTACTTCGGTGCGCCAGCTGCGCCCGGCATCGGTGGCCGCGCGCGCCGGATCGGGCCGGCTGGCGTTCGCGGTTTCTTCGCTGCACGGGTCGGGCAGGTCGCCGCCTGCATGGCCGAACTCGCGCTTGCGGCCGGCGCGAACCGCATCGCGCAGCTCGCCGTCCCAGTCGGCGAAATACAGGAAAGGTTCGGGCGCGCCCCAGTCCTCGCCGTAGAACAGCATCGGGATCGCGGGGGTCAGCAGCGCCAGCAGCGTGGGCAGCATGGCCGCTGCCGGCGGCACCAGTTTCGAAAGCCGCTCGCCGCGGGCCCGGTTGCCGACCTGGTCGTGGTTGTGCGCGAAGTTCACCAGCATCGCCAGCGGCTGCGCCGGCGCGGCCTTGACGTGCTTGCGGGCGCCGCCGGGCTTGCGCGCCGAGCCTTCGAACACCATGCCGTGGGTGAAGGCGCGCGCCAGCAGGTCCAGCGGCTGGTCGCCATAGTCGTGGTAGTAGCCGTGGGTCTCGCCGGTCAGCGCCACGTGCAGCGCGTGGTGGAAGTCGTCGTTCCACTGGCCGTCGAAGCGCCCGGCCGCCGGCGGGTGCGCCAGGCGCGCGTGGTCGTTGTGCTCGTTCTCCAGCACCAGGTGGATATGGCGGCCCGCAATCGCGGCGCGCACCGTTCTGGACAGCTCTTCGAGGATGTGCGGCTGGCCGCCGTCGTTGATGGCGTGCACCGCGTCCAGCCGCAGGCCGTCGAAGCGGTACTCCTGCAGCCAGTAGAGGGCGTTGTGGATGAAGAAGTCCCGCACCGGCCGGCTGTCGGGGCCGTCGAAGTTGATCGCCGGGCCCCAGGGACTGGTCGCCGTCTTCGAGAAGAACCCGGGCGCATAGGCGCTCAGGTAGTTGGCGTCCGGGCCGAAGTGGTTGTAGACGACGTCCAGGAACACCATCAGCCCGAGCCTGTGCGCGGCCTGCACCAGGCGCTTCAGGTCGTCCGGCGCGCCGTAGGCGTGGTGCGGCGCGAATGGCAGTACGCCGTCGTAGCCCCAGCCGAAGCTGCCGGGGAAGTCCGCCACGGGCATCAGCTCGATGGCCGTGATGCCGACCGCGGCCAGTTCCTTGAGCCGCGCCTCGGCGGCGCGGAAGGTGCCTTCCGGCGTGAAGGTGCCGACATGCAGCTCGTACAGCACGGTCTCGGCCCAGGGCCGGCCCTTCCAGTCGCCGTCCCATTCGAACTGGCGCGGGTCGACCACCGCGCTCGGCTGGTGCGGGCCGTCGGGGTTCTGGCGCGACGCCGGGTCGGGCACCAGCAGCTTGCCGTCGATGCGCCACTGGTAGGAGCTGCCGGCGACGGCCTCGGCCACCTCGCACTCCCACCAGCCGGCGGCATCGGCCTCGGCCGGATGCAGCGTGGCGCGGCCCGAGGCGCTGGGCGCGAACGAGAGCTCAGCGCTCGTCGCGGCCGGCGCCCACAGGCGAAAGGTGGCGCCGCCCGCGTGCAGCTGGGCGCCGAACGGCATCTCGTGTTGGCAGCGCAATGCTCACTCCTGCGGCTTCTGCGTCAGCAGCGCCATCGAGTGTGCCAGCAGTTCGAGCTTGGCGCCGGGCGCGTAGCGGCGGGCGTCCGCCTCCTCGAAGTGGCCTTCGCCGGTGTAGATGCGCAGCGCCCACTCGCCCTCGTGGCCGGGCACTTCCGGCAGGGTGAAGGTGGCGTCCTCGCCGGTGGCGTTGAACACCAGCAGCACGGAAGGGTCGGCTTCCTCCCGCGAGTAGCGGGCGTCCAGCACGGCGGCCACGCAGCGCACCGCCGGATTGGTCCACTCCTCCTCGGTCATCTCCAGGCCCCAGACGCTGTACCAGCCGATGTCGCGGCGGCCGTGGCCGTCCAGCTGGCCGGTCAGCCAGGCATTGCGGCGCAGCACCGGCAGTTCGTGGCGCAGCCGGATCACGGAGCGGGTGAAGCCGATCAGCGGGTCGTTGCGGCGCTCCTCGCTCCAGTCGAACCAGCTGACCGGGTTGTCCTGGCAATAGGCGTTGTTGTTGCCGCCCTGGGTGCGGCTCATCTCGTCGCCGCCCAGCAGCAGCGGCACGCCGCGCGAGGAGAACAGCGTGGTGAGGAAGTTGCGCTTCTGGCGCTCGCGGAAGGCCAGGATCTCGGGGTCGTCGGTCGGCCCCTCCGCGCCGCAGTTCCAGCTGCGGTTATGGCTTTCGCCGTCGCGGTTGTCCTCGGCGTTGGCCTCGTTGTGCTTGTCGTTGTAGCTCACCAGGTCGTGGAGCGTGAAGCCGTCGTGCACCGTGATGATGTTGAAGCTGGCGCGCGGGCCGCGCCGCGACGGCCCATAGATGTCGGCCGAGCCGCACAGGGCGGCGGCGAAGTCCGGCAGGCTGCCCTCGGTGCCGCGCCAGTAGTCGCGCACCCGGTCGCGGTACTGGCCGTTCCATTCGCTCCAGCCCAGCGGGAAGCCGCCGACCTGGTAGCCGTGGTCGCCGAGGTCCCAGGGCTCGGCGATCATCTTCACGCGTTTGAGCACCGGGTCCTGCGCCACCGCCGACAGCAGCGGGCTGCGGTGGTCGAAGGCGCCCGCGCCGTTGCGGGCGATCGCGGGCGTCAGGTCGAAGCGGAAGCCGTCGACGTGCATCTCCTCGACCCAGTAGCGCAGGCTGTCCATCACCAGCCGCAGCATGGCGGGGTGGCTGGCGTTGAGCGTGTTGCCGGTGCCGGTGAAATCCAGGTAGTGCCGATGGTCTTCGGTGAGCCGGTAGTAGCTGCGGTTGTCTATGCCCTTGAAGCTGAGCGTCGGACCGAGGTGATTGCCCTCGCAGCTGTGGTTGTAGACCACGTCCAGGATCACCTCGATGCCGGCCGCGTGCAGCGCCTGCACCATGTGGCGGAACTCGTTGACGTCGCCGCCGCTCAGGTAGCGCGGCTCGGGCGCGAAGAAGCCGATGCTGTTGTAGCCCCAGTAGTTGGCCAGCCCCAGCTCGATCAGCCGCCGCTCGTCGTTGAAGGCATGCACCGGCAGCAGTTCCACCGCCGTCACGCCCAGGTCCTTCAGGTGGGCGACCGCGGCTTCGGAACCCAGGCCGGCGTAGGTGCCGCGCAGGTGCTCCGGCACGGCTTCCATCTGCCTGGTGAAGCCGCGCACGTGCACTTCGTAGAACACGCTGTCTTCCATCGGCGTCGCCGGGTGGCGGTCGTCGCCCCAGTCGTACGCCGGGTCCACCACCACGCTCTTGGCCGCCAGCGCGCCGTTGTCCGTGGCGTCCATGAGCATGTCGCGCTTCTCGTTGCCCAGCGTGTAGGCGTACTGCCAGGCGGCGCCGCGCAGCGGCCGGTCGATCGCCTTCGCATACGGATCCAGCAGCAGCTTGTTGGGGTTGCAGCGCCAGCCATGCAGCGGTTCATAGGCCCCGTGCACGCGCAGGCCGTACTTCGCGCCGACGGCCAGGCCAGGCACGAAGCCGTGCCAGACGTCGTCGGTGTGGCCGGGCAGGGTGATGCGCTGCTCCTCGCGGGTGCCGCCGGCGTCGAACAGGCAGATCTCCACCTTCTCGGCGCCGCTGGCGAAAACGGCGAAGTTCACGCCGCCGTTGCCCAGGGTCGCGCCCAGCGGCCAGGGCTTGCCTGGCTGGCAGCTTGCGGGCCGTCCGGCTTCCGCCGGTGGACTGCTGACGTGCGGGATGCGGGACCTGTCGACGGCTTGTGCCGTCATGCAAGGACCTCCATGCGCGGTGGCGCCTCGCCGAAGCTGGCCGTTTCCTCGAGCTGCCCCAGGTAGGGCGAGGCCGACTTGCGCGCCGGGAAGTAGCCGGCCGGCACCACCACGATGCCCTTGGGCGTGACCGGGAAGCGCTGGCGGTCGCGCTCCAGGTCGAAGCCGATGCGTTCCTCGGGGGGGATGTCGTTGTCCTGGTCGACGATGGCGTTGCGCACCGCGGCGCCGCGGCCGATGCGCGAGCGCTCCATCACGATGCAGTGTTCCAGCCGCGCGTGCCGCTCCACCAGCACCGAACGCCGCAGCATCGCGTGGTCGAGCGACGCGCCGTCGACGATGCTGCCGGAGCCGACCACCGAGCGGCTGATGACGCCGTTCTCGATCTGGGCCGATTCCGTCTGGTCCGGGCTGGCGTAGATCGGCCAGCGCGGGTTGGTCATGCGGAACCTGGGCTGGGCGCCCAGCGTGTCGAAGTGCGCCTGGTAGTAGGCGTCGATGGTGCCGACGTCGCGCCAGTAGGCGTGCTCCTCGTAAGGCTGCGTCCCGGGAATCGTGTTGGTGGCGAAGTCGTAGGCCACCAGCTTGTGGCTCTTCACCATCGAGGGCAGGATGTGCTTGCCGAAGTCGGTCTCGCCGCTCTCGTGCATCTTGCGCAGCTGCGCCAGCAGCGCGTCGGCGTTGAAGATGTAGTTGCCCATGGAGGCCAGCGCATGGGTGCGGCTGCCCGGCATGGGGCGGGCCGAGCGCGGCTTTTCCTTGAAGTCGACGATGCGATGGTCGTCGTCGGTCTCGACGATGCCGAACTGGTCGCATTCGCGCAGTTCCACCGGAAGGGTCGCCACGCTGGCCTGGGCGTTGTGCTCGATGTGGTGGGCAATCATCTGGCGGATGTCCATGCGGTAGATGTGGTCCGCCCCGAACACCGCCACGATATCGGGCTGCATGCTTTCGATCAAGTGGATGTTCTGGTACACGGCGTCGGCCGTGCCCTGGAACCAGGCCGGGCCGTGCCGCATCTGCGGCGGCACCACGGTGATGAACTGCTGCGGCATGAAACGCGCCATGGTCCATGTCTGCCGCACGTGCTCGATCAGCGACTGCGACTTGTACTGCACCAGCAGGTAGGTCGAATAGATTTCCGAGTTCACCAGGTTGGACAGCACGAAGTCGACGATGCGGTGCTTGCCGTTGAAGGGCACCGCCGGCTTGCAGCGGTTGGCGGTCAGCGGGTGCAGTCGCGCACCTTCGCCGCCGGCCATCACGAAGGCCAGGACGTTTCTATGGGCGGGCATTGAATTCTCCCTGTTGGAATCTGGTCATGGAGCAGGCCGGTTCGACAGGACGACGATGCCCAGGGGCGGCACGCTGACGTTGGCGCTGGCCGGCCAGCCGTGCAGCGGCTGGGCCTGGGCCTGCACGCTGCCGAGGTTGCCGACGCCGCTGCCGCCGTAGACTGCGGCGTCGCTGTTGAGGAGTTCATGCCATTCGCCCGCTTCCGGCAGCGCCACCCGCAGCGCGGAGCGTGGCTCGGGAGTGAGGTTGACGACGACGAGCGCCAGCGCATCGCCGGGCCCGGCGCGGCGCAGGAAAGTGAGGATCGTGCTTTCGGGCTGCTCGCAGGGCAGCCAGCTGAAGCCTTCGGCTTCGAAATCGTGCACATGCAGGGCCGGCAGCCGGCGGTACAGCCCGTTCAGGTCGGCCATCCAGCGCGCGACGCCGGCGTGCAGGGGCCGCGCCCACAGATGCCAGTCGAGCGTGCGCTCGTGGTGCCATTCTTCCTGCTGGCCGAACTCGCCGCCCATGAACAGCAGCTTCTTGCCCGGGTGGGTCCACATGTAGCCGTACAGGTTGCGCAGGCCGGCGAAGCGCTGCCACTCGTCGCCCGGCTGGCGCGCAAGCAGGCTGCCTTTGCCGTAGACCACCTCGTCGTGCGACAGCGGCAGGACGAAGTTCTCGTGGAAGGCATAGACCGCCGAAAAGCGGATGTCGTCACCGTGCCAGCGGCGGTAGAAGTGCGGCCGCGAGTAGTAGCGCAGCGTGTCGTTCATCCAGCCCATGTTCCACTTCATGCCGAAGCCCAGGCCGCCGTGGTGCACGGGGCGCGTGACGTCCGGCCAGGCGGTCGACTCCTCGGCGATCACGTGGACGTCGGGGTAGTGCGCGTAGACGGTGGTGTTGAGGTCCTGCAGGAAGCGCACCGCCTCATGGTTCTGGTTGCCGCCGTGCGCGTTGGGGATCCACTCGCCGGGGTTGCGGGCGAAGTCCAGGTACAGCATGGAAGCGACGGCATCGACCCGCAGCCCGTCGAAGTGGTACTTCTCCAGCCAGAACAGGGCGTTGGAGATCAGGAAGTCGCGCACCTCGTAGCGGCCGTAATTGAAGATCAGGCTGTTCCACTGCGGGTGGAAGCACAGGCGCGGGTCATCGTGCTCGTACAGGGCGGTGCCGTCGAAGCGGGCCAGCGCATGCGGGTCGGCCGGGAAGTGCGAGGCCACCCAGTCGAGGATCACGCCGATGCCGCGCTGGTGCAGCGTGTCGACCAGCACCATCAAATCCTGCGGCGTGCCGTAGCGCGCGGTGGGCGCGAAGTAGCCGGTGCACTGGTAGCCCCAGGAGCCGTAGAACGGGTGCTCGGCGACCGGCAGCAGTTCGACGTGGGTGAAGCCCAGGTTCTCGCAGTGCGCGGCCAGTCGCAGCGCGATGTCGCGGTAGTTCAGGTAGCGGCCGTCTTCCTCGCGCTGCCACGAGCCCAGGTGCACTTCGTAAGTCGACATGGGGCTGGCGTGCGACTGGCGCTGCCAGCGGCTGCGCATCCACTCCTGGTCGCCCCATTCGTGGCCCAGGTCCCAGATCTGGGAGGCGGTGCCGGGCGGATGCTCCATGCGGAAGGCATAGGGGTCGGCCTTGTCGATCCAGTGGCCCTCGGCGTTCTGCAGGCGGTACTTGTAGTGCTGGCCGGGTCGTGCGCCTTCGATGAAGCCGCTCCAGCGGCCGCTGCCGTCGTCCATCCGCTGCAGCAGTTCGCAATGCCAACCGTTGAAGGCGCCGATGACGCCGACCGCGCGTGCGTTCGGCGCCCACACGGTGAACGTGGTGCCGCGCTCCGTGGGGTGCGCGCCCATCACCTCGAACTGGCGGTGGTGATGGCTGGCATGGCCGCCGCCGGGCCGTTGCGGGTCCGGGGCGCCGGCTCTGGGCTTGGGGTCCGTCTCGGACAATTGCGAATTCATGTCCTGGCTCGTTCTTTGGCGGCCATTCTGGACAGGTGCAAGCGCAACCATTGAAGGATGCGCCGAGCAAGCTGCGTAGTCCTGAACCTACAGTTGGAGCGGAAGTGGGCGGTCAGGCGGGCTGGCCGCCCGGCCGACGCCGAGTCGACTCAGACGCCGAGGTACTGGTCCAGCAGCTGGGGTTGCGAACGCAGCGCGTCCGAACTCCCCGCGAACACGACTTCGCCCTTGACGAGGATGACGTTGCGGTCGGTCACCTGCGTCACCTGCTTCCAGTTCTTGTCGACGATCACGCTGGAGATGCCGCTGGCCCGGATCACGCCGCAGATCCGCCAGATCTCGCGCGCGATCAGCGGCGCCAGGCCCTCGGTTGCTTCGTCGAGGATGAGCACGTCGGGATTGGTCATCAGCGCGCGGCCGATGGTGAGCATCTGCTGCTCGCCGCCGGACAACTGCTGGCCGCCGTGGCCCAGCCGCTCCCGCAGCCGCGGGAAGGTTTCCAGCACCCGCTCGTAGGTCCAGTCGCGTTGGCCCCGGGTGCCCGGCCGGGCCGCCATCACCAGGTTTTCCTTCACGCTCAGGTTGCCGAAGATGCCGCGGCCCTCGGGCACGTAGGCAACGCCGAGTTGGGCCACCTCGTAGGACGGCCGGCCCACGGTTGGCCGCCCCTTGACCACCACGCTGCCCTCGCGCGGCCGCACCAGGCCCATCAGCGACTTCAGCAGCGTGCTCTTGCCCATGCCGTTGCGCCCCATCAAGCCGATGGTTTCGCCGCGGTCCACGTGGAAGTCGATGCCGCGCAGGATGTGGCTGGCGCCGTAGTAGGTCTGCAGGCCCTTCGCTTCGATCAGGCGTTCAGCCATGAGCCTCCTCTTCGCCGAGGTAGGCCGACTGCACCGCGGGATCGGCGCGCACGTGCGCCGGCGTGCCGCTGGCGATCACCTGGCCGTTGACCATCACCGTCAACTGGTCGGCCAGCGCGAACACGGCGTCCATGTCGTGCTCCACCAACATCATTCCGTGGCCTGGCTTCAGCTTCAGCAGCAGCGCCACCATGCGCTCGGCTTCGGCCGTGCCCATGCCGGCCAGCGGCTCGTCCAGCAGCAGCACCTGCGGCTGCGTGGCCAGCGTCATCGCGATTTCCAGCTGGCGCTGCTCGCCGTGGCTGATGGTGCCGGCGATGGCTTCGCGGCGGGCCTGCAGGCCGGCGAGTTCCAGTGCGCGCTCGGCCCGCTCGTTGGCCGCGGCCACGCTGCCGGCCCGCTGCAGCCAACGTGCCGCATGCGGCGTACGCGATTGCGCGGCCAGCCGGATGTTTTCCCACACCGTGAAGGGCAGGAAGATGTTGGTCTTCTGGTAGCTGCGGCCCAGGCCGGCGCGCGAGATGCGCTCCGGGCTCCAGCCGGTCACCACGCGGCCGCCGAGCGTGATGCTGCCCTCGGTGGGAACCAGATCGCCCGAGAGCAGGTTGGTCAGGGTCGACTTGCCGGCGCCGTTGGGGCCGATCACGGCATTGATGCGGTCGCGCCGGAGGTCGATCGTCACGCCGTTGACGGCGGCGAGTCCGCCGAAGCGCTTGGTCAAACTACGAGCGGCCAGTAGCACTTCGCTCATGTCTGGCCCTTTGTAGGGTGTGCAGCTTGCTGCGCACCGTTCTCGGGCGCCGCCTGGTGCGCAGCGGAGCTGCGCACCCTACGCCAGGTAAGGAGCGCGGTCAGCAACCCCAGCAGCCCGCGCGGCGCGAAGGTCACCACCAGCACGATGAACAGGCCCATCCACAGCTGCCAGTGCTTGCCGGCGTTGAAGCTGCCGACCTGCGGCAGGTCCTTGACCAGGTGCAGCACGTACTCGAAGGCGAAGGCGCCGACGATGGCGCCGGCGAAGTTGCCCATGCCGCCCAGGATCACCATCATGATGGCGTGCGCGCTCATGTGGAATCCCATCAGCTCGGGATTCACGAAGCCGGTCTGCGCGCCCCACAGGTAGCCCGCCAGCCCGGCCAGCCCGCCGGCCAGGGTGAAGGCGGCCAGCTTGTAGCCGAAGGTGCCGAAGCCCATGGCCCGCATGCGGTGCTCGTTGACGCGGATGCCGGCCAGCGCCCGACCGAACGGGCTGAACAGCAGCCGGCGCAGGAACAGGTAGACCAGCACCAGCATGGCCAGGGTGAAGTAGTAGAAGGCGCGCTTGTTCTCGAGGTCGAACGCCCAGGCGTTGGGCTTGAAGTTGATGTAGATGCCGTCCGAGCCGCCCAGCACCCTGTTGTCGAAGAAGACGTAGAACACCATCTGCGCGAACGCCATGGTGACCATGATGAAGTAGATGCCGTGGGTGCGGACCACGAAGAAGCCGATCACCAGCGCCGCCAGCGCGGAGGCGGCCACCGCCACCGGCAGCGTCCACCACAGGCTCACCGCCTGGCCCTCAGGCGTGAGGAAGGCCAGCGCATAGCCGGCCAGCCCGAAGTAGGCGGCGTGGCCCAGCGACACCAGGCCGGTCACGCCCTGCAGCAGGTCCAGGCTCATGGCGAAGATGCCGAGGATCATCATGCGCGCCACCATCTGCGCATAGAACTCCGTGGCGACGAAGGGGAACAGGGCCAGCGCCACGAGGCCGAGTGCCAGCAGGACCTGCAGGCTGCGCGGCAGCTGCTCCAGGCGTGGGGAGGACGTGCTCATTGCCGGAACAGTCCTTCCGGCTTCCACAACAGCACGGCCGCCATCAGCATGTAGACCAGCATGCCCGCGAGTTGCGGCAGCAGCACCTTGCCGAAGGTGTCGACCAGCCCGACCAGCAGGGCGGAGATGAGCGCGCCGCGCACCGACCCGATGCCGCCGATCACCACCACCACGAAGCACATGATCAGCACCTGCGACCCCATGTTCGGGTAGACGCTGGAGATCGGCGCGGCGATCATGCCGGCGATGGTGGCCAGGCCGACGCCCAGCGCGAACACGATGGCGTGGATCAACTTGATGTTGATGCCCAGCGCTTCCGTCATCTCGTGGTTGAAGGCGCCGGCGCGGATCTTCATGCCCAGGCGCGTCTTCGAGATCAGCAGGTAGAGGCCCAGTGCCAGCAGCACGCACACGCCCGACATGAACAGCCGGTAGACCGGGTAGGAGAGGTTGTCCGTGAGCTGGATCGAGGCCGAGAGCAGCGCCGGCACCGCCACGCCGTGCACGTCGTCGCCCCACAGGATGGAGCGCAGTTCCTCGAAGATGTAGATCAGGCCGAACGTCAGCAGCACCTGGTCCAGGTGGTCGCGGTGGTAGAAGTGGCGAAACAGCAGGCGTTCCAGCGCCAGGCCGAACAGCACCGAGAGCACCGTGCCGAGAGCGATCGCCAGCGCCAGGCTGCCGGTCTTGGCCGCCAGCGACCAGGCCAGGTAGGCGCCCAGCATGTAGAAGCTGCCGTGCGCGAGATTGACCACGCCCATGATGCCGAAGATCAGCGTCAGGCCGGCGGCCAGCATGAACAGGAGCAGGCCGTACTGCACGCTGTTCAGGAGCTGGATCAGGAAGTTGGCGAAGTCCATGGCGGGAAGGGACCAGGGGCTAGGGGCTAGGGACTAGGGCAATACCGGCCATCGGCAAGCACGGCCCGGGCCAGGGCTGTTTCCCTAGCCCCTAGCCCCCAGGCCCTAGCCCCTGATGGATTGAGCCGCAGGTCAACCCATCTTGCACCCGGCGCCCGAATCCTCCAGCGCCTTGGCGGCGATGCCTATCACCTTGTTGTCCTTGTTCTCCACCCGGCGCAGGTACATGTCCTGGATCGGGTTGTGGTTCTTGCTCATGCTCCACTTGCCGCGCGGGCTGTCGATGACTTGCGTCTCCAGCGCCTTGTACAGCGCCGGCTTGTTGCCGATGTCGCCCTTGACCGCGGCCAGGCCCTGCGCCAGCAACTGGCCGGTGTCGTAGCCCTGCACCGAGTACACGTCGGGCTGCATCTTGAAGGTGCGCGCGTAGTCGCCGCGGAACTTGTTGTTGCGCGGGGTGTCGAGCGAGTCGGCGTAGTGCATCGTGGTCATGATGCCGTCGGCGGCCGGGCCGGCGGCGTCCAGCACGCCTTCGGTCAGGAAGCCCGAGCCCCACAGGGGAATCTTGTCCTTCAGGCCCGCGGCTGCGTAGTCGCGGATGAACTTGGCGGCGCCGCCGCCGGCGAAGAAGCAGGCCACGGCATCCGGGCGCAGCGAGGCGATCTCGGTCAGCAGCGCCTGGAACTCCACGTTCGGGAAGGGCAGGCCCAGCTCCTTGACGATGGTGCCGCCGGCCTTGGTGTAGCTGTCGCGGAAGCCTTCGAAGGCCTCGTCGCCCGCCGCGTACTTCCAGGTGATCCACACCGTGCGCTTCAGGCCCTTGTCCATCATGGGCTTGCCAAGGGCCAGCGTCGGCTGGCTGTTGGTGAAGGAGGTGCGGAAGACATTGGGTGCGCACAGCGCGCGGGTGGCCGCATGGACGCCGGCGTTGGGGATCAGGTTCAGCACGCCGCTCTCGCGCGCCACGCGCTGTATGCCCATCTGCACGCCCGAGTGCACGGTGCCGATCAGCACGTCGACCTTGTCGCGCTGGACCAGGCGGTTGGCGTTCTCCACGCCCTTGGACGGCTCGGACTCGTCGTCGACCTTGAACCACTCGATCTCGCGCCCGCCCAGCTTGCCGCCGCGCTCGTCGATCGCCATGCGCACGCCATTCTCGATGGCCACGCCCAGCTGCGCGAAGGTGCCGGTGTAGGGCAGCATCAGGCCGACGCGCAGCTTGTTGGACTGGGCGCGCACGATCTGGGGCAGCAGCAGTCCGGTCGAAGCGGCGCCGACGATGGCGGCACCGCGCGAGAGGATGAGACGGCGAGAGGTCATGAATGCTCCTTGCGTTCTGATTAGTTTAGGCCTAAAGTATTTTTACCCGATGTCGCCGCTTTGCGCCACATGGGTTTCCCGCAAGCGGGCACTTACGCGGACGCGGCACGCAGCTTGAAGCGCTGGATCTTGCCGGTGGCCGTCTTCGGCAACTCGGGCACGAACGCGATCCAGCGCGGGTACTTGTAGGGCGCGAGCAGCGCCTTCACGTGCGCCTGCAGGTCTTCGGCGCTGGCCTGCCGGCCGGATTTGAGCACGACATAGGCCTTGGGCTTGACCAGGCCGTCGCTGTCGGCCACGCCGATCACGGCGGCTTCGAGGATGGCTGCGTGCGTCATCAGGCAGGCCTCCACCTCGAACGGCGAGACGTAGATGCCGCCCACCTTGAGCATGTCGTCGCTGCGGCCGCCGTAGGTGTAGTAGCCGTCGGCGTCGCGCGTGTACTTGTCGCCGCTGCGTGTCCACTCGCCGGCGAAGGTGTTCTTGGTCTTGCTGCGGTTGTTCCAGTACATCAGCGCGGCGCTGGGCCCGCTGACCTGCAGTTCGCCGATCTCGCCGTCGCCGCATTCGCGGCCGTCGTCGCCAATGATGCGCAGTTCGTAGCCCGGCACCGCCTGGCCGGTGGTGCCGTAGCGCACCTTGCCGGGGCGATTCGACAGGAAGATGTGCAGCATCTCGGTGGAGCCGATGCCGTCCAGGATTTCGCAGCCGTACTCTTCGGTCCAGCGCCTGCCGATCTCGGCCGGCAACGCCTCGCCGGCGCTGGTGCACACGCGCAGCTTCAGTTCAGACTGCCTGGCCCGCGTGCCGCCGGCCAGCAGCGCCGCGTAGAGCGTCGGCACGCCGTAGAAGATGGTCGGCTGGTATTTCTTCAGCACGCCGAACACGGCGTCCGGTGTCGGCCGCGCGGGCAGCAGCACCGCGGTGGCGCCCACGCTCATGGGGAAGGTGAGGGCGTTGCCCAGGCCGTAGGCGAAGAACAGCTTGGCGGCGGAGAACACGACGTCGTCCTCGCGGATGCCGAGGATGGCGCGGCCATAGAGTTCGGCCGTCTGCACCAAATGGCTGTGCAGGTGCACGGTGCCCTTGGGCGTGCCGGTGGAGCCGCTGGAATACAGCCAGAAGCAGGCGTCGTCGCTGCAGGTGCCGGCGACTTGCTGGTCTGCACTGCCGGCGGCAATGAGGTGCGCCACCGAGTTTTCGCCTTCGCCGCCTGCCACGAACATGTGCTGCAGCGAGGAGATCTTGCCGACCAGGGCCTCGAAGGTGGGCAGCAGCGGCTTGGAGACGAACAGGGCGTGCGCGCGCGAGTCGCGCAGCATGAAGTCGAAGTCCTTGACCGTGAGCAGCGTGTTGGCGGCGATCGGCACCACGCCGGCGAGGATGCAACCCAGGAACACGACGGGCCATTCGAGCGTGTCCAGCATGGCCAGCATGACACGGGTTTCCTGTGTGAAGCCGCGCTGCCGCAGGGCGTTGGCGAAACGATGGGCTTGTTCTGAAAGCTGGCCGTAGGTCAGTTGCTCGCCGCTGGTGGAGTCGACGAAGGCCACCTTGTCGTAGCGGGCGGCATTGCGCTGCAGGAGGTCGTGCGCCGCGTTGTAGTCGCGCGGGATTTCGACGCGGGGCGGGCTGGTGCCGTGGTCGGCGTGGCTCAGGTGCATTTCAGTCTCCTCGTTCTCGGGCGCCGTGCGAACGGTGGGGTGCGCTGCGCGCAACCCACCCTACGTTTGCCGGATCGCCGCCCGCATTTGCCGGGACGCCACTCGTAGGTGGGTTGCCGCAGGCACCCCACCGTGGCTTAAGCCGTCGCCTTCTGCAGCGCCGGAATCGCTTCCTTCTCCAGCCACTCCCTGCACCATACCGTGCCCAGTTCCTCCGGCAGCGTCGCCGCGCTGGCGTCATGGCACCAGACTTCGCCGATGCGCTGCGCGCCCAGCCCCTGCAGGCGCTCGTCGAACTTCTTCCCGCCGAAGCAGAAGGTCTGCGAATAGGTGCGGTCGCCCAGCGCGATCACGCCGTAGCGGACGTGGCCCAGGAACTTGGGCGTCAGGTCCAGCGAGTCGTAGAGGTTGCGCGCGTTGTCCGGCACGTCGCCGGAACCGTAGGTGGACGAGCAGATGAGATAAAGTGCATCTGCATCATCGAAAACGCTGATGTCCAGGTCGTCCATCAGCGCCACCTCGATGTCGTCCACCAGGTCCGCGCAGTCCATCTGGATCGCCTGCGCCACATAGTCGGCAGTGCTGGTCATCGTGCCGACGAGGATCTTGAGCTTCATTGCGGTTCCGATCAATGCCTGGGTTTGCGTCGGCATGCACTAAACTGCTTGACGACTTCGATTCAGGAAGTATACTGCAATCCAGTTCGAACGCAAGGACAGATTCCCGCCCATGCAGCTGATGACCGACACCGACAACCGCGCCACGCTCGCCGAGCTGGGCGCCCGGGTGCGCGCCTGGCGGGCGCGGCGTGGCATGACGCGCAAGCAATTGGCGGGCGACTCGGGCTTGTCGGAGCGCTTCCTCGCCGACGTCGAAAGCGGCAAGGGCAACGTCTCCATCAATTCGCTGGAAGCGGCGGCGCGGGCGCTCAACATCACCGTCCTCGACCTGATGCAGGACGCGCCGCGGCCGGTGCTGGCCCGCGCCCAGGGCCTGCTGGGTCGCCTCGACGATTCCCAGCTGGAGCAAGCCTATTCGCTGCTGGCAGCGAGCTTCGGCCTGGCCGACGCCCAGGGCCGCGAGCAGCGCATCGCCCTGGTCGGCCTGCGCGGCGCCGGCAAGACCACGCTGGGCGGGCAGCTGGCGGCGCAGCGCGGCGTGCCCTTCATCGAGCTCGACCGCGAGATCGAGCGCGAGGCGGGCACCAGCATGAACGAGATCCTGCTGCTGCACGGCCAGGCCGGCTACCGCCGCTACGAGCGCCGCGCACTGCTGCGCATTGCCGAGGAGCACGCGAAGGGCGTGGTGATGACCACCGGCGGCAGCATCGTCAGCGAGCGCGAGACCTTCGACCTGCTGCAAAGCCATTTCTATTGCGTCTGGGTGAAGGCCAGCCCGGAAGAGCACATGAGCCGCGTGGTGGCGCAGGGCGACCTGCGCCCTTTCAATGCCGCCGGCAGCGACGACAGCAACGCGATGGGCGAGGCGCTGGAAGACATACGCCGCATCCTGGCCAGCCGCGAAGCCCTCTATGCCCGCGCCGATGCCGTGGTTGACACCGCGGCCCGAAGCGTGAAGCAATCGATGAAAGACCTGGAGCGGGCCGTGCCCGCCGCCTGAGAACAGCCCCTGGAGACACAGATGAATGCAATGACCGAACCGCTGCTGTTCAAGCAGACCCTGGCCGGCGAAGAGCGTGAGCTGGTGAGTTTTGCCACCGAGCCTTCGCGCTACCGTCACTGGACCCTGGCCGTCGACGGCGATGTCGCCCGCCTGAAGCTGGACATCGACGAGGACGGCGGCATCAAGCCCGGCTACAAGCTGAAGCTCAATAGCTACGACCTGGGCGTCGACATCGAGCTGCACGATGCGATCAACCGCATCCGCTTCGAACATCCGGCGGTGAAGGTGGTGGTGTTCGAAAGCGGCAAGGACCGCATCTGGTGCTCCGGCGCCAACATCTACATGCTGGGCCTGTCGACCCACGCCTGGAAGGTGAACTTCTGCAAGTTCACCAACGAGACTCGCAACGCGATCGAGGACGCCCGCGCGTCGAGCGGCCAGACCTGGATCGCGGCCCTCAACGGCACCGCCGCGGGCGGCGGCTACGAGCTCGCCCTGGCCTGCGACGAGATCCTGC
>JAQGMU010000386.1 GCA_028292195.1 Ramlibacter sp.
ACTGCTTGCGATCCAGCACGTACTGGCGGGCGCGCTGCCAGCAGTCCTCCGCCGCGCCCAGCGCGCCCCAGGCGATGCCGTAGCGGGCCGAGTCCAGGCAGGTGAACGGGCCCTTCAGGCCGCGCACCTCGGGGAAGGCGTTCTCTTCCGGGCAAAACACGTCTTCCATGACGATCTCGCCGGTGACGGATGCGCGCAGGCCCACCTTGCCGACGATCTTGGGCGCCGACAGGCCTTTCCAGCCCTTTTCCAGCACGAAACCGCGGATGGCGCCTTCGTCGTCCTTGGCCCAGACCACGAACACGTCGGCCACCGGGCTGTTGGTGATCCACATCTTGCTGCCGGTCAGCTTGTAGCCGCCGTCGACCTTGCGGGCCCGCGTGACCATGCTGCCGGGATCCGAGCCGTGGTTCGGTTCGGTCAGGCCGAAGCAGCCGATCCACTCGCCGGTGGCCAGCTTCGGCAGGTACTTCTGCTTGGTCTCCTCGTTGCCAAACACGTTGATCGGCACCATCACCAGCGAGGACTGCACGCTCATCATCGAGCGGTAGCCGGAGTCGACCCGTTCCACTTCACGCGCCACCAGGCCGTAGCAGACGTAGTTGAGGCCGGCGCCGCCGTACTGCTCGGGGATGGTGGCGCCCAGCAAGCCCAGTTCGCCCATCTCGCGGAAGATGGCGAGGTCGGTCTTCTCGTTGCGGAAGGCTTCCACCACGCGGGGCAGCAGTTTCTCCTGGCTGTAGGCGTGGGCGGCGTCGCGCACGGCGCGCTCGTCGTCCGTGATCTGCTGCTCCAGCAGCAGGGGGTCGGCCCAGTGGAAGGTGGCTTTGGCAGCGGCCATGAAAACTCTCCGTTGGATGTCAGGCTGGAAGCACCGCGGTGGCTTCGATTTCGACCTTGGCGCGGTCCTCGATCAGGGCCTTGACTTCCACCGCCGTCATCGCGATGGTGTAGCTGCCGATGATTTCGCGGAACGCCTTGCCCACCGCCGGGGCGGCGGCCAGGTATTCGCGCTTGTCCGTCACGTACCAGGTCATGCGGACGATATTGTCGCCCCGCCCGCCGGCCGCGCGCAGCACGTCGGCGACATTCTGCAGCGCCTGGCGCGCCTGCTCGCCGAAGTCGTCGCTGTGGAAGCGGCCCTGCCCGTCCCAGCCGATCATGCCGGCGATGAACAGCATCCGGCCCTGCGCCACCACGCCGTTGGCGTAGCCCTTGGGGCGCGGCCAGCCTTCCGGCAGCACCGCCTGCACATTCGTCTCGTTCATGCCTTGTGCTCCTTCAACAGTTCACGCGCGATGATCAGCTGCTGCACCTCCGTCGCGCCTTCGTAGATGCGCAGCGACCGGATCTCGCGGTACAGCTGCTCGACCGGCTGGCCGCTCTTCACGCCCAGGCCGCCGAACATCTGCACGGCCGCGTCGATGACCTGCTGCGCGCCCTCGGTGGCCGCCATCTTGGCCATCGCCGCTTCCTTGGTGACGGGCCGGCCCTGGTCGCGCAGCCAGGCGGCGCGGTAGACCAGCAGCGCGGCGCTGTCGATGGTGGTCGCCATCTGCGCCAGCCTGGCCTGGGTCAGCTGGAAATCGGCCAGCACCTGGTTGAACATCCTGCGGCTGGTGGCGCGCTGCAGCGCCTCGTCCAGCGCGCGGCGGGCGAAGCCGAGCGCGGCCGCCGCCACCGAAGTGCGGAAGACGTCCAGCGTGCGCATCGCCACCTTGAAGCCCTCGCCGGGGGCGCCGATGCGTTGGGCCAGCGGCACCTTGCAGTTGCGGAAGCGCAGGGACGCCAGCGGGTGCGGCGCGATCACTTCGATCCGCTCTGCGATCTCGAAGCCCGGGGTGTCGGCGTCGACGATGAAAGCCGAGATTCCGCGTGGGCCGAGTGCCTCGCCGGTGCGGCAGAACACGACGTAGAAATCGGCGATGCCGCCGTTGGAGATCCAGGTCTTCACGCCGTTCAGCACCGCGTGGTCGCCTTCGATGTGGGCTGCGCATTGCAGGTTGGCGACGTCGGAGCCGGCATCGGGCTCGGACAGGGCGAAGGCGGCGATGGCCTCGCCGCGCGCCACCCGCGTGAGGTAGCGCTCCTTCTGCGCGGGCGTGCCCTGCAGGCTGATCGCGCCCGAGCCCAGGCCCTGCATGGCGAAGGCGAAATCGGCCAGCCCGTTGTGCCGGCCGAGAGTCTCCCGGATCAGGCAGATCGCGCGGGTGTCGATGGTGTCGCCGACGGCATGCTGGAGCCACCCGGCTTCGCCCAGCATGCGCACCAGCTGGCGGCAGGTGGAGTCCACGTCCAGGCCGTGCAGGCCGCGCACGTTGGCGCCGGCCCAGGCGTCGAGGTCGCGCGCCAGCGCGCGGTGCCTGTCCTCGAAGAACGGCCAGTCCAGGTAGCTCGTGTCAGCCATTTCAGTTGCCCTCGAAACGCGGCTTCTGCCTGGCCACGAAGGCCTCGTAGGCGCGGGTGAAATCCTGCGTCAGCATGCACAGGGCCTGGGCCTGCGCCTCGGCTTCGATCGCCTGTTCGATCGTCATGGCCCATTCCTGGTGCAGCATGGTCTTGGTGATGCCGTTGGCGAAGGTCGGCCCCTGCGCCAGTTGCAGGGCCAGCGCCTGCGCCTCGCCAAGCAGGGCCTCGGGCGCGCACAGGCGGTTGAAGAAGCCCCAGCGCTCGCCCTCCTCGCCGCCCAGCGAGCGGCCGGTGTACAGCAGCTCGCTGGCCCGGCCCTGGCCGACGATGCGCGGCAGCATGGCGCAGGCGCCCATGTCGCAACCGGCGAGGCCGACGCGGTTGAACAGGAAGGCCGTCTTGCTGCGCGCCGTGCCAAGCCGCAGGTCCGAAGACATGGCGACGATGGCGCCGGCGCCGGCGCAGACGCCGTCGATGGCAGCGACGATCGGCTGCGGGCAGGCGCGCATCGCCTTCACCAGGTCGCCGGTCATGCGGGTGAACATCAGCAGTTCCGGCGCCTGCAGGCGCACCAGGGGGCCGATGATCTCGTGGACGTCGCCGCCGGAGCAGAAGTTGTCGCCGGCGCCGGCCACCACCACCGCATGGACGTCGGTGGCGTACTTGAGCGCGCCGAACAGGTCGCGCAGTTCCGCGTACGACTCGAAGGTGAGCGGGTTCTTGCGCTCGGGCCGGTTCAGCGTGACGGTGGCCACGCCCTCTTTGACCTGCCAGAGGAAGTGCGTGGCGCGGTAGCCGGCCAGTTCCTTGCGGTTGCCGGCGGCGAGCGCCGGGTCCACGCGCTCAGTTGAAGCGTTCATTCGGGTTCTCCTGTGTCTGGGCCTGGGCTTTCTCGCGCTCCAGGTTGCGTTCGAGCTGGTTCTTGCCGGAAAGGTACTGCCTGGGCCACGCGACGTCGTGGTAGCCGATCTTCGCCGCCTCCAGCAGCGCCCAGGCCGGATTCGCCAGGTGCGGGCGTGCCACGGCACACAGGTCCGCGCGGCCGGCGGCGATGATGCTGTTGACGTGGTCGGCTTCCGAGATCGCGCCCACCGCCATGGTGGCGATGCCGGCCTCGTTGCGGATGCGGTCGGCGAACGGCGTCTGGTACATGCGGCCGTAGACCGGCTGCTGCTTCTTGCTGACCTGGCCGGAGGAGCAGTCGATCAGGTCGGCTCCGGCTGCCTTGAAGGCGCGGGCGATCTCCACCGCGTCATCGGGCGTGATGCCCCCATGCACCCAGTCGTGCGCCGAGATCCGCGCCGACAGCGGCTGGTCCGCCGGCCAGGCGGCCCGCATCGCGCGAAACACTTCCAGCGGGTAGCGCAGCCGGTTTTCCAGTGAACCGCCGTAGTCGTCGGTGCGCTGGTTGGTCAGCGGCGAAATGAAGGAGGACAGCAGGTAGCCGTGGGCGCAGTGCAGCTCCAGCCAGTCGAAGCCGGCCTCGGCGACGTAGCGGGTGCTGCGCACGAAGTCGTCGCGCACCCGGTCCATGTCGGCGCGGGTCATGGCGCGCGACCAGTCGCTGACGCCGTCCAGGAACTGCTGCGGCGAGGCGGAAATCAGCGGCCAGTTGCCGGACTCGAGCGGCTGGTCCTCGCCCTCCCACGGCACGCGGGTCGAGCCCTTGGCGCCGGCGTGGCCCAGCTGCATGGCGATCTTCGCGTCGCTGTTGGCATGGACGAAATCGACGATGCGCTTCCAGCCGTCGCGTTGCTGCACGTTCCACAGCCCCGGGCAGCCGGGCGTGATGCGCGCATCCGGCGTGGGACAGGTCATCTCCGCGACCACCATGCCGGCGCCGCCCATCGCGCGGGCGCCGAGGTGCACCAGGTGGTAGTCCGCCGGCAGGCCATCGGCGCAGGAGTACTGCGCCATCGGCGAGACCACCACCCGGTTCTTCAGCGTCACGCCGCGCAGCGTGAACGGCGTGAACATCGGCGGGATCGGTTGCTGGCTGGCCTTGCGGCGGGCGCCGGACTGCTCGGCGATCCAGTCCTCGTACTGCTCCACGTACTGGCGGTCGCGCAGGCGCAGGTTCTCGTGGCTGATGCGCTGGCTGCGCGTCAGCAGCGAATAGGCGAACTGTTCCGGCGGCAGGTTGACGTAGCGCGCCACGTTCTCGAACCACTCGGTGGAGTTGCGCGCGGCGTTCTGGATCTTCAGCACTTCCACGCTGCGCACCGCCTCGTAGTCGCGCAGGGCCCGCGCCAGGTCGCCGGGCGTGCGGGCGATGCAGCGGGCCAGCTCGATGCTGTCCTCCAGCGCCAGCTTCGTGCCGGAGCCGATCGAGAAGTGTGCCGTGTGGGCCGCATCGCCCATCAGCACCACCGGCGCGCGGCCGTTGTCGTGCACCCAGGTGCGGCAGACCACGCGCGGAAACCTGATCCACTGCGCCGAGCCGCGCAGGTGGGCGGTGTTGGAGATCAGCGGGTTGCCGTCCAGGTACTTGGCGAACAGCTTCTCGCAAAAGGCGATCGACTCTTCCTTTTCCATCCTGTCGAGGCCGGCCTGCTGCCAGACCTCTTCCGGCGTCTCGACGATGAAGGTGGAGGTGTCGCCGTCGAACTGGTAGGCGTGGGCCTGGAACCAGCCCCAGGGCGTTTCCTCGAAGGCGAAGGTGAAGGCCTCGAACTTCCGGTGCGTGCCCAGCCAGACGAAGCGGCACTTGCGCACGTCGATGTCCGGCCGGAAGGTGTCCGAGTATTTCGAGCGGATGCGGCTGTTCAGGCCGTCGCTGGCGATGATGAGGTCGGCGTCCGGATAGTCCTGGTCGCCCTGGGCTTCGGTCTCGAAGACGAGTTCGACACCGAGCTGCTCGCAGCGCCGCTGCAGGATGTTCAGCAGGCGCTTGCGGCCGATGCCGCAGAAGCCATGGCCGCCCGATCGCATCTTGTGGCCGCGGATGTTGACCTCGATGTCGTCCCAGTGATTGAAGGCGCCCAGGATCTCGGCCGCCGTCTCCGGGTCGTTGGCCTGCAGGTTGCCGAGCGTCTGGTCGGAGAACACCACGCCCCAGCCGAAGGTGTCGTAGGGCTTGTTGCGCTCGACCACCCGGATGCGGTGCGACGGGTCCTGCTTCTTCATGAGCAACGCGAAATACAGGCCGGCCGGGCCGCCGCCGATGCAGACGATGTTCATGGGTTGCTCCAAGCCTCGATAATTTAAGTTTAAAGCATTTGGGCGCGGAACGCCAGCGGCGCCAGCCACTGTAGGGTGTGCAGCTTGCTGCGCACCGTCCCCGCCGCCGCATGGTGCGCAGCAGGGCCGCACACCCTACGGGTTCAGAACCAGCCCCTCGTGCGCCAGCCGCATCACCTCCCGTGGCCGCTCGGTCTTCAGCTTGTGGTCGCTCCACACCTGCCGCCAGCGCCTGGCCCCCGGCAGGCCGTTGTACAGCCCCATCATGTGGCGGGCGATCGAGTGCCAGGGCGTGCCGCGGGCGGCATGTTCGCGCTCCATGTACGCCACCATCCGCTCCTCGACGTCCTCGCGCCGCAGCCCCGAGGGCGGCTCGCCGTAGAACAGCTCGTCCCAGCGCGCCAGCCACCAGGGGTGATGGTAGGCCTCGCGGCCGATCATCACGCCATCCAGCGCCTGCAGCTGCTCCTGCACCACCGGGTCCGCCGTGATGCCGCCGTTGATGCCGATGATGAGGCCCGGAAAGTCACGCTTCAGCCGGTGCACCAGCTCGTAGCGCAGCGGCGGCACCTCGCGGTTTTCCTTGGGCGACAGGCCTTTCAGCCAGGCATTGCGGGCATGGACCATGAACACCGGGCAGCCGGCCTCGGCGACCGTGCCGACGAAGTCGCTGACGAACGCGTAGCTTTCCACCTTGTCGATGCCGATCCGGTGCTTGACCGTCACCGGCAGGTCCACCGCATCGACCATGGCCTTGACGCAGTCGGCCACGAGCTTGGGCTCGGCCATCAGGCAGGCGCCGAAAGAGCCGCGCTGGACCCGTTCGCTCGGGCAGCCGCAGTTGAGGTTGATCTCGTCGTAGCCCCACTCCTGGCCCAGCCTGGCGCACTTCGCCAGGTCGGCCGGCTCGCTGCCACCCAGTTGCAGGGCGACCGGGTGCTCGGTTTGGTCGAAGTCAAGGTGGCGCGGCACGTCGCCATGCAGCAGCGCGCCCGAGGTCACCATCTCGGTATAGAGCCGCGTGCGCCGGCTCAGCAGGCGGTGGAAGTAGCGGCAATGCCGGTCGGTCCAATCCATCATCGGCGCGACCGACATGCGCCAGGAACGATCCCGTTGATTCACGGGCTCGACTTTACCGTGCCGGACGGCCGGGCTCGAACGTTCGACGAGCTGGCTCGACAGCGCTTTCTCGCCATACGCGGCCTTCCTACCCGGGGCGACCGCATGCGACTACAAGGAAGCACGGCCGTGTGCGCTGCAATCGTCCAGGAAACAAAGGAACAGGAGCACGCATGAAACCATTTCATCTCGAATCCCGCATGAAAACGATGGGAGGGGTGTTCTACCCCACCGGTTACATGATTCTCATGTTCCCGGGCGAGCAGGAAGCGCGCGACGCCGCCAAGCTGCTGGGCGACAACGGCTTCGACGAGGACGAGGTGGTGCTGATCACGCCGGCGGACTTCCGCCGCGAGATCATGGGCGCCACCGGCGACGACGAAGTCCTGCCTTCGGCCGGGACCGAAGGCGACACCGTGCGCCGCTTCTCCGAACTGTCCCGCCAGGGCCACCACGCGTTGATGATCCACGCACCGCACGCGGAGCAATCCGACCGCGTCATGGCCGCGCTGAAGGACAGCCCCATTTCCTACGGCCAGAAGTACCGCCACCTCGTCATCGAAGACGTGGAGGTGTAGGGGGCACGGCCCGCTTCGGCGGGCCTGCTGCGGTCATGGGTATCGCCTTTCCGGCGCCTCGGCACCGGCCTATGCTGGGGCCGCAGCCAAGGAGTCGCAGATGAAGACTTTCACTCTCCAGCCCGGCATGACCACGATGGGCGGCGTGTTCTACCCCACCGGCTACATGGTGCTGATGTTCCCGACGGAACACGACGCCCAGGACGCCGCGCGGCGCCTGGACGAAGTCGGCCTGGACGAAGAGGCCGTCTGCCACGCCAGCCCGGACGAATTCCTGCGTGAGGTGCTGGGCGCCACCGGCGACGAAGACGACGACCACATGCCCTC
The DNA here is from genome assembly GCA_028292195.1 of Ramlibacter sp. GTDB lineage: Bacteria > Pseudomonadota > Gammaproteobacteria > Burkholderiales > Burkholderiaceae_C > Ramlibacter. The sequence continues at coordinate 7,614 of JAQGMU010000386.1, forward strand.
GGCCGGTACCGAGAGTGACACCGCGCGGCGCTTCAGCCAGCTGGCGCGCGAAGGCCACCATGCGCTGCTGGTGCACGCGCCCTCGGCACGCCAGTCGGATTACGTGATGGAAGTGCTGCACGAGGCACGCATCTCCTACGGGCAGAAGTACCGGCAGCTGGTGATCCAGGACTTGACGTAACGGACAAAACAAAGCCCGAGTCACGGACAAAACAAAGCCCGTGTCATGGACAAAACAAAGCCCGCCTGAGCGGGCTTTGTCCTTGGGCGGCCTTCGGCCGGAATCAACCCATGTGCAGGCCGCCGTTGACAGAGAAGTCGGCGCCGGTCGAATAGCCGCCTTCGTCCGAAGCCAGCCAGGCGATGATCGAGGCGATCTCGCTCGGCTCGCCCAGGCGCTTGACGGGAATGGTGCCGACGATCTTTTCCAGCACGTCCTGGCGGATCGCCTTGACCATGTCGGTGCCGATGTAGCCCGGGCTCACCGTGTTCACCGTCACGCCCTTGTTGGCGAGCTCCTGTGCCAGCGCCATCGTGAAGCCGTGCATGCCGGCCTTGGCGGCCGAGTAGTTGGTCTGCCCGGCCTGGCCCTTCTCGCCATTCACCGACGAGATGTTGACGATGCGGCCCCAGCCCTTTTCCACCATGTCGCCGACCACCTGCTTGGTGACGTTGAACATGGAGTTGAGGTTGGTCTCGATCACCGCGTCCCAGTCTTCGCGGCTCATCTTCAGGAACATGCGGTCGCGCGTGATGCCGGCGTTGTTCACCAGCACGTCGACGCTGCCGTGTTCCTGCTTGGTTGCGGTGAAGGCCGTCACGGTCGAATCCCAGTCGCCCACATTGCCGACCGAGGCATAGAAGCTGTAGCCCTGCGCCTTCTGCTCGCCTAGCCACTTGGCGTGATCGCGCGTCGGCCCGCAGCCGGCGATGACCTTGAAGCCTTCCTTGTGCAGGCGCTGGCAGATCGCGGTGCCGATGCCACCCATGCCGCCAGTCACGTATGCCACTTTCTGGGCCATGATCATTCTCCTTCGTCTCGTTGCGTTCGATTCATTCTGCGCGCTCAGGCGCGTTCCACGGCAAGGGAAACCCCCATGCCGCCGCCGATGCACAGCGCTGCCACGCCCTTCTTCGCGTCGCGCCGCTGCATCTCGTGCAGCAGCGTCACCAGGATGCGCGCGCCGGACGCACCGATCGGGTGCCCGATGGCGATCGCGCCGCCGTTGACGTTGACCTTGGCCGGGTCGATGTCCAGCGCCTTGTTGACGGCGCAGGCCTGGGCAGCGAAGGCTTCGTTCAGCTCGAATACATCGACGTCGGAGACCTTCCAGCCGGCGCGCTGCAGCGCCTTCTTGGTGGCCGACACCGGGCCCATGCCCATCACCTTGGGATCCAGGCCGGTGGTGCCGAAGGCCTTGATCGTGGCCAGCGGCTTCAGGCCCAGTTCCTTGGCCTTCTTCGCGCTCATCACCACCACGGCGGCGGCGCCGTCGTTCAGGCCCGAGGCATTGCCGGCGGTCACCGAGCCGGCCTTGTCGAAGGCGGGGCGCAGGCCGGCCAGCGCTTCGGCGTTGGTCTTCTTGTTGATGAACTCGTCGGCGTCGAACTGGACGGGGTCGCCCTTCTTCTGCGGGATCGGCACGGACACGATCTCATCCTTGAACTTGCCGGCTTCCTGGGCGGCGGCGGCCTTCTGCTGGCTGCCCAGCGCCAGGGCATCCTGGGAAGCGCGATCGATGTTCTGCTCCTTGGCCACGTTCTCCGCGGTCACGCCCATGTGGTACTGGTTGTAGACGTCCCAGAGGCCGTCGACGATCATCGTGTCCTGCAGCTTCCAGTCGCCCATGCGCTGGCCGTCGCGCGAGTTGGGCAGCACGTGCGGGGCGGCACTCATGTTTTCCTGGCCGCCGGCGACCACGATCTCGGCATCGCCCCAGGCGATGGCCTGCGCGGCCAGCATCACGGCCTTGAGGCCGGAGCCGCAGACGGCGTTGATGGTCAGGCCCGGCACTTCCTTGGGCAGGCCCGCTTTCAAGAGGGCCTGGCGTGCCGGGTTCTGGCCCGCGCCGGCGGCCAGCACCTGGCCCATGATCACTTCGCTCACCTGCGACGGATCGACCTTGGCGCGCGCAAGCGCTTCCTTTATGACGATGGCTCCCAGCTCGGTGGCCGGGATCTTGGCGAGCGAGCCGCCGAACTTGCCGACGGCGGTGCGGACGGCGGAAACGATGACGATGTCTTCCATGTGGGTCTCCTGAGTAATTGGGACTGGAGGCTGCTAGGCCTTCGCCTTGACATAGCTGCCCGGGGCCGGCTCCATCGCCTTGTACTTTGCGCCTTTGCCGTAGGTCTTGGGCGCGGCAATCTGCTTTCCCGCATGGGCCTTGAGCCAATGGGACCAGTCGGTCCACCAGCTGCCCGGGTGTTCCTTGGTGCCGGCCTGCCACTGCTCGAAGCTGGCGGGCAGCTTGTCGTTGGTCCAGTAGGACCGCTTGTTCTTGGACGGCGGGTTGATCACGCCGGCGATGTGGCCGGAGGCGCCCATCACGAAGCGCTTCTTGCCCGCCAGGTGCTTGACCGAGGCATAGGCGCCGGCGATCGGCACGATGTGGTCCTCGCGCGAGCCGTAGATGTAGACCGGCACGTCCACCTTGGACAGGTCGATCTTCTCGCCCAACACCACCGCCTTGCCCGGTTTCACCAGGTTGTTTTCCAGGTAGGTGTTGCGCAGGTACCAGGTGTACATGGGCCCCGGCAGGTTGGTGGAGTCGCTGTTCCAGTACAGCAGGTCGAACGGCGGCGGCGTCTCGCCCTTCAGGTAGTTGCCCACCACGTAGTTCCACACCAGGTCGTTCGGGCGCAGGAAGCTGAAGGTGGAGGCCAGCTCCTGGCCTTTCAGCAGCCCGCCCTGCCCCAGTTGCATCTCCTTGAACCCGACGAAGGCATCGTCGACGAAGAGGTCCAGGATGCCGGTGTCGGAGAAATCGAGGAAGGTGGTGAGCAGCGTGGCGGAGGCCACCGGCTTCTCGCCGCGCGCGGCCAGCACCGCCAGCGCGGTGCCGAGGATGGTGCCGCCGACGCAGAAGCCCAGGGCATTGATCTGCTTGGCGCCCGCGATCTCCTGCGTGACCGAGATCGCCTTCAGCGCGGCGTCCTTGATGTAGTCGTCCCAGGTCTTGTCCTGCAGCGCCGCGTCGGGGTTGCGCCAGCTGACGACGAAGGTACGGTGGCCCTGCTCCACCAGGTAGCGGATCAGCGAGTTCTCCGGCTGCAGGTCGAGGATGTAGAACTTGTTGATGCAGGGCGGCACCACCAGGTAGGGGCGCTCGTACACCTGCTTGGTGAGCGGCTTGTATTCGACCAGCTGGAACAGCTCGTTCGCGAATACCACCGCGCCTTCGGTGGTGGCCACGTTGCGGCCGACCTCGAAGGCGCTCTCGTCGGTCATGGAGACGTGGCCCTGCTGCAGGTCGGCCAGCAGGTTCTGCATGCCGCGGGCGATGCTCTCGCCCTTGGTCTCGATGGCCTTTTGCTGCGCTTCGGCGTTCAGCGCCATGAAGTTGCTGGGCGCCGAGGCCGCCATCCACTGCTCCACCGCGAAGCGCAGGCGGCCCTTGGTCCTGGCGTCGGCGTCCGCCGCCTCGGCCAGGCCGAGCAGCGTGCGTGCATTCAGCAGGTAGACGGCGGCACTGAAGGCGGCCACCGGGTTGCGCGCCCAGGCGTCGCTGGCGAAACGCTTGTCCTTGGCGGTCGGGGCCAGCAGGCCGTGGTTCCACAGGTCGGTCGCCTCGCGGACGTAGGCGTCCTGCAGCGTCTTGAGTTTGTCGGGAGCGAATTGCAGGGCGGGCGCGGCGCCGGCGGCGGGCGCGGCCTCCTGGAACGACTGCAGCGCCTGGCCCCAGTACTGGCCCAACTGCCGCTGGAATTGCTGGGCTGCCTCGGCCCAGTTGGCTTCAGAATTCATCCATGTCTCCTGCCGTCTTGTGCGGGCCTTCCCGCAGTATCACACCATCAATGTTGCGCCGCAACATCCACCTGGAGGAGCCGTGGTCCTGCTCCTGACCGTCGTCGGCTGGCTCTACGTGACCCTCATGATGGCCGTGGCCGAGGCGAATCATCCGCAGGGCAGCCTGCTCGGCGCCATGTTCACCTTTTTACTCTATGGCGTGGGTCCTGTGGCGCTCATCATCTACCTGATGGGACGATCGGCACGCCGCGCGGCGCGCCGCAAGCGCGAACAAATGGAAGCTCCGGCCTCAGCCCAGCCAGACACTGGCGGCGAAACGCCCGCTGACGCGGTCGCGCCGGTGCGAAAAGAACCGTGACGGGTTGCTGACCGTGCACCAGTCGCGGCCGCCATCGTTGCCGTGGATGGCATGGATGCCGAGCGCCTGCAAGCGGCGTCGCGCCAGCGCCTGCAGGTCGGCGAAGAACTTGCCGGGTGCGCCGGCGGGCCGGAAGCAGGCCGCGGCGGCGGGATCGCGTGCCGTGAACACCGCCCGCACTTCCGGGCCCACCTCGAAGGCGTCCGGCCCGATGCAGGGACCGAGCCAGGCGAGCGCGTAGTCCGCCTCGCCGTCCATCTCGGGCCCCATCCCGGCCCACAGTTTTTCCAGTGCTCCCGTGCCCTGCTGGCCGGCCAGGCCGCGCCAGCCGCAGTGCGCCGCGCCGACCACCCGGCCCTGGCGGTCCGCCAGCAGCACCGGCAGGCAGTCGGCCACCATCATCGTGCAGGCGATGCCTTGCTCGGTGGTCCAGCAGGCGTCGGCCTCGGTGCCGTCGCGCGTCGCTTTCGTCAGTCGTTCCACGCCCCAGCCGTGGACCTGTTTCAGGAACACCGGCTGCGCCTGCAGTTGATGGCCAAAACGCGTCCGGTTCTCGGCGACGGCGCGGGGGTCGTCGCCGACGTGATCGCCCAGGTTCAGCGAGGCATACGAGGGCGATACCGAAACGCCGCCATCGTCCCGCGTGCTGCAGGCCGAGCGCACCGCGGCAGGCACCGGCCATTCGGGCGTCAGCATCGCGCTCAGGCTTCGTTGTCCGGGCAGGCCGAGGGCTGCGCCTGCTGGAAGGCCGGAAGCTGCATGCAGGCCTCGTAAGCGGCCATGGTGCGGGTGAGGCCGCTGAAGTCGACCTTGAAGCGCTGGCCGTTGAAGACCTGCGGCACCAGGCAGCAGTCGGCCAGGGTGGGCGTGTCGCCGAAGCTGAAGCGGCCGGCGGGCAGCCGCTGCAGTTCAAGTTCGTACTTCTCCAGGCCGACGCGCACCCAGTGCCGGTACCAGGCGTTCTTGGCTTCCTCTTCCACCTTCAGGTCGCGCACCAGGTACTTGAGCACCCGCAGGTTGTTCAGCGGATGGATCTCGCAGGCGATCAGCTGGGCCAGCGCGCGAACCTGGGCCCGGGCCAAGGCGTCGCCTGGCAGCAGCGCCGGCAGCGGGTGCGTTTCGTCCAGGTATTCGATGATGGCCATCGACTGCGACAGCACCCGGCCATCGTCGAGCTCCAGCGCCGGCACCAGGCCGGTGGCCGTCAGTTTCGCGAACTGTTCCTGCTTGTGCTCGCCCTTCACGATGTGCACCGGCACGTAGTCGTAGGGCAGGCCTTTCAGGGCCAGCGCGATGCGGACCCGGTAGGAAGCGGAGGAGCGAAAGTAGTTGTGCAGCTTCATGCAGCAAAGCATAAACGCTTGCCCCTACACTGCGGAAAAACCAGGAGCGCTCCATGCTGCATCCCCAGGCCCAGGCCTTGCTGCGACTGATCGAGGAAAAGGGCGTGCCGCCCACCCATACGCTGACGCCGGCGCAGGCGCGCGCCTGGTACCGCGAGCGGCGCACCTTCACGCAGCCGGACCCGCCCGCGGTCGGCGCGGTGCGCGACCTGGAAGCGCGCGGGCCGGCCGGCCCGATTCCGCTGCGCAGCTACCGGCCGATGGGCAGCGCCGAGGGCGATGTGCTCCCGGTGCTCGTCTACTACCACGGCGGCGGCTGGGTGATCGGCGACCTCGACACCCACGACGTGCTGTGCCGGCAGCTTTGCAACCAGTCGGGCTGCGCCGTCATCGCCGTCGACTACCGCATGGGCCCGGAGCACCGCTTCCCGGCCGCCGTCGACGATGCATTGGCGACGGCGCGCTGGGTGCGCGCCAACGCGGCGGCGCTGAAGGTCGACGCGACCCGCATGGCGGTCGGCGGCGACAGCGCCGGCGGCAACCTGGCGGCGGTGGTGGCGCTGGCGGCGCGCGAGGCCGGCGACCTGCCGATTGCCTTCCAGCTGCTGATCTACCCAGCCACCGACCAGCGCCGCAACGCGCCCTCCCACACCAGCAACGGCCAGGGCTACCTGCTGACGCGCGACTCCATCACTTATTACCACGACCACTACATCCCGGACCCGGCGCAGGACCTGGACTGGCGCGCCTCGCCGCTGCTGCACGAGAACCACGCGGGCCTGCCGCCGGCCTTCGTGCTGGTCGCCGGCTACGACCCGCTGCACGACGAGGGCGTGCAGTACGCGCAGGCGCTGTCGGCCGCCGGCAGCCGCGCCGCGCTGGTCAACTTCGAGCGCCAGGTCCACGGCTTCATCGTGATGGGCCGCGTGATCGATGAAGCGAACGTGGCCGTGCAGCTTTGCTCCGCGCAGTTGCGACAGGCGCTGGCATGAGAGCGGACCACAGCGAGCTGATGACGCGTACCGGCCCCGGCACGGGCTGCGGTGCGGTGCTGCGCCGCTACTGGCAGCCGGTGGCGCTGGTCGACGAGTTCGATCCGCGACTGGATCCGCGCATGGCGCAGCGGCCGCTGAAGGCGCTGCGCGTGCTGGGCCAGGACCTGGTGCTGTTCAAGGACGCGGCAGGCCGCTGGGGCTTGCTGGACCGCCACTGCCCGCACCGGGGCGCCGACCTCTCCTTCGGCCGCCATGAGGGCGACGGCCTGCGCTGCCCCTTCCACGGCTGGAAGTTCGACGCCGCCGGCCGCTGCCTGGAAACCCCGGCCGAGCCGGTCGGCAGCAAGCTGTGCGAGCGGATCCGGCAGCGCAGCTACCCGGTGCTGGAACGCAGTGGCATCCTGTTCGGCTGGTTCGGGGACGAGGGCCAGGCGCCGCCGCCCTTCCCGGCCTTCGACTGCTTCACCGCGCCGGCCAGCCACAGCTTCGCCTTCAAGGGCCTGTGGCAGTGCAACTGGCTGCAGGCCTTCGAGGTCGGCATCGACCCGGCCCATCCGTCCTTCCTGCACCGCTTCCTCGACGATGCCTCGCTGGACGCGATAGGCGACAACGCCGCCGGCAAGCAGTTCCGCAGCGCCAGCGCCGGCGCCGTCGAGGGCGAGAAGTGGCCGATGACGCGCATCATGCGCGAGTTCCACCGGCCCGAGATCAGCTTCGAGCCCAGGCCCTGGGGCCTGCAGCTGACCGCGCTGCGGCCCATGACCGAGGCGCTGACGCACGTGCGCGTGACCCAGGCGATCTTCCCGCACACCTTCGTCATCCCCTTGTCGGAAACGCTGACCATCACGCAGATGCACGTGCCGGTGGACGACACCCGCACCTACTGGTACTCCGTCTTCACCAGCTTCGCGGGGCCGGTGGACCAGGAGGCCATGCGCAGGCAGCGGCTGCAGTTCATCTCGCTGCCGGACTACATCCCCAAGTCGGGCCGCCATGACGACTGGGGCTTCAACGCCGGCGAACAGCGAACCCGGACCTACCTGGGCATGGGCGAGGAAGACATCAACGTGCACGACCAGTGGGCGGTGGAAAGCATGGGACCCCTGCAGGACCGCACCCGCGAACACCTGGGCACCAGCGACAAGGTGATCGTCGCCAACCGGCGGCTGCTGCTGAAGGCGATCGAGACCGTGCAGGCCGGCGGCACGCCGCCCGGCGCCGCCGACCCGGCGCTGGCCGCGCAGATGCGCGGACCGGACACGGTGGACGGCATCGCGCCGGCCGGTACATGGGGCAGCTGGTGGCAGGAGCGGGTGCAAGCCAAGCGTGCCGGCGCGCCCTGGCTGGCGCAAGCCGCGGCCGCCGAGAAGGCGGAAACCGCGTGAGCAGTTTCGCCGCGCGCTGCGGACTGCAGGACGCCGGGCACGCGCAGGCGTTGCAGCAGGCGAGCCGCTTGATCGCTTCCGGCGGCATCGAGCTGGTGCGCTTCGCCTGGTGCGACCTGCACGGCGTGCTGCGCGGCAAGACGCTGGTGGCTTCCGCCTTCGAGCGCGCGCTGCAGGACGGCGTCGGCCTCGTCAGCACGCTGCTGCTGAAGGACAGCTCGGACCGCACTGCCTACAAGGTGTTCGAGCCGGGCGGCACGGCCGACCTCCCGGGTTTCGGTTTCGCCCCCAACCTGCTGCTGCTGGCCGACCCGGCCAGCTTCAAGCAGCTGCCGTGGACACAGTCCACCGGCTGGGTGCGCGGCCAGCCCTGGTTCCAGGACGGCACGCCGGTGGAGCTGGACACGCGGCGCGTGTTGCAGCGGGCGCTGGCGCGGCTGGCCACCGCGGGCTACGCCATGCAGTGCGGGCTGGAAGTGGAATTCCATATCTACAAGATGGAAGACACGCTGGCACAGCTGGATCCGGCGCAGTCCGCCTGGCCCAGCCCGCCGCCGCGCGTCAGCCTGGTCCACCCCGGCTACAACCTGCTGGCCGAAGGCTGGGCCGACCTGGCCGAGGAACCGCTGCGGATCGTGCAGCACACGGCGCAGGCACTGGGCCTGCCGCTGCTGTCGCTGGAAATCGAGCTGGGGCCCAGCCAGGTGGAGGCCGTGTTCGACGCCACCGATGCGATGACGGCCGCCGACAACATGGTGCTGTTCCGCAATGCCGTGAAGCACGCGCTGCGCCGCGCCGGCTACCACGCCACCTTCATGTGCCGGCCGCCCTTTCCCAACATCATGTCCAGCGGCTGGCACCTGCACCAGTCGCTGGTGGATGCGCGCACCGGCCGCAATGCGTTCAGCCGCGAAGCACCGGCGCCGGCCAGCACGCCGGCGCAGGCCGGCCACACGCTGTCCGACGTCGGCGAGCATTACCTGGCCGGCCTGTTGCAGCACGCGCGCGGGATGACGGCCTTCTGCACGCCGACGGTCAACGGCTACGGCCGCTTCCGGCCCAACGCACTGGCGCCGCAATCGGTGCTGTGGGGCCGCGACAACCGCGGCGCGATGTTGCGCGTGGTGGGCGGCTGCGGCGACGCAGCCACGCGGATCGAGAACCGCATCGGGGAGCCGGCCGCCAATCCCTACCTCTACCTCGCCTCGCAGGTGCATGCCGGCCTGGACGGGATGGAGAGGCAGTTGCGCGCGCCGGCCGCCACCGACGCGCCGTACGGGGGCGGCGGGGAGCAGTTGCCCACGAGCTTGCATGAAGCGCTGGAGGCGCTGCGCGCTGACGTGAGCCTGGGCGCCGCCTTCGGCGACAATTTCATCCGCTACTTCACCCGCATCAAGCAGTGCGAGCAGCAGCGTTTCGACGAAGCCGCCGACAAGGACGAGTTCCAGCGGCGCGAATATTTCAGCCGGATCTGACCGGCCAACGAGGGGAAACCAATGATTCTGGAAATTGCCGACATCCGCATCCGCCCCGGCCAGCAGGCCGCCTTTGACGAAGCCATAGAGCGCGGCCTGCGCACGGTGGCGTCGCGTGCCAGGGGCATGCAGGGCTACAAGGTCAACAAGTGCATCGAGTCGCCCGAGCGCTACGTGCTGCAGATCTTCTGGGACACGCTGGAGGACCACACCGTCGGCTTCCGCGAAAGCCCGCTGTTCGCGGACTGGCGCGCCATCGTCGGCCCGTTCTTCGCGCAGCCGCCGCTGGTGGAGCATTTCACGCTGGTGGTGAAGTCGCCGGAGTGAATCGCCGGGGTTTCACCCCAGCCTATGGAGCGTCGCCCCCGTAGCTGGGGTGGCGCCGGAACCTCCAGCGATGCAAGCTGTTTTGAATGAACCCATGACCCGACACATCACAGAACCCAGCCGGCAGACCCCCGTCTACGGCGCATACGACGTGGTCGTCCTCGGCGGCGGCCCCGCCGGCGTGGCCGCTGCGGTGGCAGCGGCCCGCAGCGGCCGCAAGACCTTGCTGGTCGAGCGCTACGGCTTCCTCGGCGGCATGGGCACCGCCGCCGGCGTCACCAACTTCTGCGGCCTGCACGCCAACGTGGAGGGCGACATCCGCCAGGTCGTGCACGGCGTGGCCGATCAGTTGCTGGAGCGCATCGCCGGGCTCGGCGGCCTGAACGAGCCGCACAGCCTGTTCGGCAAGACGGTGGCCCAGGCCTACGACACGGCCGCCTACAAGATCGCCGCCGACGACCTGCTGCTCTCGGCCGGCGTCGACATCCTGTTCCACGCCTTGGGCGCCGGCGTGCTGATGGACGGCGCGCGGAAAGTGACGGGCCTGCTGGTGGAAACCAAGTCGGGCCGGCAAGCCGTGCTGGGCCGCGCCTTCGTCGACGCGTCCGGCGACGGCGACCTGGCGGCCTGGGCCGGCGTGCCCTACGACAAGGGCGACGGCCACGGCAACATGCTGTACCCGTCCACCATGTTCCGGCTGAACGGCATCGACCCGGTGCGCGCCGGCAAGGCCTGGGAAGTGATCCCGCAACTGATGCTCGAAGCCGAAGCCCAGCACCGCTACAAGTTTCCGCGCAAGACGCCGATCGTGCGGCCGCAAAAAAGCGGCATCGAGTGGCGCGTCAACCTGACCCAGCTGGCCAACAGCGAGGGCAACGCCATGGACGGCACCGACGCCCGCGAGCTGAGCGAGGCCGAGGTGCTGGGCCGCCGCCAGATCGCCAGCGTGTCGGGCTTCCTGCGCGAGGTGCCGGGCTTCGAGAACAGCTACATCGTCGACATCGCGCCCCAGGTCGGCATCCGCGAAACACGCCGGGTGCGCGGCCTCTACCAGCTGACCGAAAGCGACGTGCTGGACTGCGCCAGCTTCGACGACACGATAGGCGTGAACGGCTGGCCGCTGGAGCTGCACATGAAGGGCGACGTGGAATTCCGCTGGACCCAGCCGGGCAGCCGCGGCTTCAACCACCTGCCCTATCGCATGATCGTGCCGCAAGGCCTGGACAACGTGTGGGTCGCGGGGCGTTGCGCTTCCATGAGCCACGAGGCGCAATCGGCCGCGCGCGTCACCGGCGCCTGTTTCGTGATGGGCGAAGCCGCAGGCGTGGCCGCCGACCTGGCGCTGAAGGCAGATCGCACCGCCGCCGACATCGACGTCGCCGCCCTGCAATCGCGGCTGGAAGATAACGGCGCCTACCTGGGCCGCAGCTGGTAGAGGAGTTTCCGCCATGAACGCACCCCACCCCACCGCGCAGATGCGCCAGCAGCTTTACAGCGACATGAGCCCGCACAACCTGACGCCGCTGTGGGAAGTGCTGCATGCGCTGGTGCCGCAGCAGCCGACCACGCCCTGCGTGCCGGCGCTGTGGAAGTACGCCGAAGTGCGGCCGTTCCTGCTGCGCGCGGGCGAGGCGATCACCGCGGAAGAAGCCGTGCGCCGCGTGCTGATCCTGGAGAACCCGCAGCTGCGCGGCCAGTCGGCGGTGACGCAATCGCTCTACGCCGGCCTGCAGCTGATCCTGCCGGGCGAGATCGCGCCCAGCCACCGCCACACGCAAAGCGCGCTGCGCTTCATCGTCGAAGGCAGCGGCGCCTGGACCGCGGTGGACGGCGAGCGCACGACGATGCGGCCGGGCGACTTCATCATCACCCCCAGCTGGACCTGGCACGACCACGGCAGCGAAGCCGGCGGCCCGGTGGTCTGGCTCGATGGCCTCGACATCCCGATGGTTCGCTTCTTCGACGCCGGCTTCGCCGAGAACAACGCGGACCGCTCGCAGCAGGTCAGCCGGCCCGAAGGCACCAGCTTCGCCCGCTTCGGCCACAACATGGCGCCGGTACGCAGCGAGGCGCCCTACGGCGCCACCTCGCCGATCTTCAGCTATCCGTACGAGCGCAGCCGCGAAGCGCTGGACCAGCTGGAACGCAGCGCTCCGGTCGACGCCTGGGACGGCGTCAAGCTGCGCTACGTCAACCCGCTCACCGGCGGCTGGCCCATGCCGACCATCGGCACCTTCATGCAGCGG
>JAQGMU010000396.1 GCA_028292195.1 Ramlibacter sp.
CCGACAGGCCGGGCCACTGGCGGGTGGCGCGGGTGATGCGCACCGCGTAATCGAGCACCGCGGCGTCGGCGCGGACCAGGGCAGCCATCCGCTGCAGGCTCAGCACGTGGCGCTCCTCCAGGCAGGGCGCCAGCTGTTCCAGCGGCAGCAGGTTGCCGGCCTGGCCCTCGGTGCTGGCGCGCACGATGGCGTTCTCGTCGGCCAGGCTCGGGTAGCCGATGCTGATCTTGAGCAGGAAGCGATCGAGCTGCGCTTCCGGCAGCGGGTAGGTGCCTTCGGTGTCGATCGGGTTCTGCGTGGCCAGCACCATGAAGGGCTGCGGCAGCGCCAGCGGCTTGCCTTCCAGCGTCACCTGGTACTCCTGCATCACCTCCAGCAGCGCGCTCTGGGTCTTGGCCGGCGCGCGGTTGATCTCGTCGGCCAGCAGCAGGTTGGTGAACACCGGACCCTGGTGCACGCGCAGTGCGCCCAGTCCGCCGGCGCCGCCCGCGCCCGGGTCCAGCACGGCGTGGCCCGTGATGTCCGAGGGCATCAGGTCGGGCGTGAACTGGATACGCGCATAGGCCAGCGTCATGGTGCGGGCCAGCGCGCGCGCGAGCAGGGTCTTGCCCAGGCCGGGCACGCCTTCGATCAGCACGTGGCCGCTGGCCACCAGTGCCACCAGCGTCTGGTCCACGGCTTCTCGCTGGCCGACGACGGCCTTGGCCAGTTCGGCGCGCAGCACCTGCATCAGTTCGGCCGCGCGGGCCAGGTCTTCGGGCTTGATCTGCATGGAGCTCCTGCTTCAGGGCAATCGTTGTCGTTGTGTGGGCGGGTCCAGCCGGCGGCGCGCGGCCTCCAGCAATTCGAGGTCGGCCGGCAGGCGGTCCGGCGTGCGCCGGCCCGGCTGGCAGGCATGGGCCAGCGCCGCGGCGTCGAGGGCGGTGGCCTTGGCGATGGCCTGGTTGGCGGCGGCGGCATCGAGGCTGGCGAAGCCGGGCAGGCGGACCCGCGCTGTCTCCTTCAGCGCGCGCAACTGCGCCGCGTGCAGGGCCGCGGTGCCGTGCTGGCGCAGGAAGGCGCCGGTGCCGGCTACCTGGTCCTTCATGGAGCGGCGCTGCGGCGGCGGCAGCGCGCCCACCGGGCCGAAGCGCACCGCGGCGCGCCACAGCCAGGCGGCGGCAGCGGCCAGCACCAGCAGCACGGCGACCCAGCCGTTGTTCCAGATCCAGGCCAGCAACGGTTCGCGCGCTTCCTCGGTCACCAGCCACACCGTGGCGCCGGGTTCCAGCTGCAGCGCCGCCGACAGCGCCAGCGCATGGTCGGCGCGCAGCACCTCCTTGTTTTGCGTCATCGTCCACGGCGCATAGGCAGTGACGCTGCCGCGGCCCAGCGGCATGCGCAATATCTCGGTGCCTTCGGCGCCCTCCAGCAGCCATAGCGGGTCGCCCGCGCCGGCGCGCGGCCGCAGCGCCCGCCAGTAGGGCGTCGCGCACAGGCGCATGCCGGCGCTGCCAGTGGCCACCAGGTTCGCCGGCACGGTCAGCTGGCGGCAGAAGCGCTCGGGATCCTGGCCCGAGGCCCTGCGCTGCCGGCCCGGCTCGCGTTGCTCCTTGTCCTGCAGCACCAGCGGCAGCCAGGTCGCGAGATCGCGCTGGCTCACCAGCGTCGCGGGCAGGACCAGGTGGCCGCCGGCTTCGACCCAGCGCCGCAGCTGCAGCGCGCGGTCCGGGAACAGCTGCCAGTGCTGCGAGCTGAGCACCAGCCGCGCATCCGGTGGCGGCAGCGGGGCCAGTGCCTGGCGCCGTTCGACCCGTGCGCCCAACTGGCGCAACACCTGCTCGGTGGCGAAGAAGCCGTCGTGCGCCGCCGCGCCGCGCGGCGGCTTGTCCACCTGCACGTCGACCCATTCGGTCGCGGTCGCGAGCCAGAGGGCGCCCGCCAGCAGCAGTCCCAGCACCACGATGCGGGTGAGCAGGTCGCGGTTCATGGGCGCGGCGCCGCCGGCTGCGGCGGCAACTGGAGGTCGAAGGCCTGGCACAGCGCCAGCGCTTCGTCGGTGGGCGGCAGGCGGGCGCCGTACACGGCCAGCTGCCAGGCCTGCACCAGCCTGGCAAAGAAGGCGCTGTGTTGTGCGTCCAGCCGGGCCCGGGCCAGCGCCACGCACTCGCCTTCGGTGCTGGCGGCGCGGATCGGCACCGCATGCGCATGCACCAGCCGCGACAGCGCGCCGCGATACAGCAGCGACAAGGCGGCGCGCGGTTCGCCGCGCTGCCACAGCTGCGCAGCGGCCGCGCCGATGGCATCGGGCAGGCTCTCCGGCCGGATGTCCAGGTCCTGCACGTGGCTGGGCAGCACGGCGCGCTGCGCCGGCTTGAAGCCGCCGCGCACCAGGATCCAGCGCCGCAGGCCGACCAGCAAGAGGGCGACCAGCACGGCACCCACCAGCCACATCAGCACACGGCCGGACTCGGCGATCCAGCGCGCCAGCTCGGCGAGCCACTTCAGCTGCCTGCCGGCATCCTTGGGTTCGGGCTGGTCGTCCGGTCTCCAGCGCAGCGACTTCTCGGTCACCTTGCCGCCCAGGTCCGGATGGAGCTTGACGGTATCCACGGCCTGCTGCACCTGCGCGGGCGTCGGAGGCGCCGCCGGCGCCGGCAGCGGGAAGGCCAGGGCGGCGCAAAGGGCGAGCTCACGCAAACGCACGGCGGAACTCCTGCTCGATGTCCCAGGCTTCCAGCTCCACCCGGCGGTTCAGGTACATGGCGAAGCCCGCCGCCACGTAGAACGGTTCCAGCAGGCCGACCACCAGCAGGTAGGCCAGGTTGCCGACCAACTCGTTGGCGACCGAACCCGATTCGAACAGCCAGGCCAGCACCTGCCTGTGCGTGCCCTCGGGCGCGAACAGGATGGCCAGCGCCAGCAAGCCCAGGCCCAGCACGGCCTCGACGTTGCCGAACACCATGTGCATGCCGGCGGCGGCGCCGCGCTTGCCCTTGAGCAGTTGTTCGCGCCGCTGCCGCCGTGCCTTGCCGCGCTGGCCTTCGAGCTGGCCCACTGGCTGCGTGTACGAGCGCCAGGGCGAAAGCCGGCGCAGCGTCAGCGTGGCCGGCAGGTCGCCGCCCCAGACGGCGCGGCGCTGCGCCCACAGGTCGGCGAAGCGCGTGGCTTCACCGAACACCGCGCGCGACAGCACGAACAGCAGCGAGCGGTCCAGCCAGGGCTTGAGCCAGAAGACCGTGAGCATGGGCAGCCAGCCACTGACCTCTATCGATGCCATGGCCAGCCCCGCGACCATCGCGTAGAGCGGAGCCCAGGTGCGCAGCAGGCTGCGCGCATGCTGGTGCACCAGCAGCACGCCGAGGTCCGCCGCCTCGGCCATCGGCCGCGGCCGCAACTGCACGGCCAGTGCGTCAACCCGCATGCGGTTCCTTCGCGGCAAGCGGGCGGCCCTGCCACGCCAGGTAGGCGAAGACCAGCAGCCAGCAGGCCGCGCCCACGCCGTACTTGACCTGCGGCGCCACCCAGCGCGCCGACGACCAGAAGGCTTCGACGGCCGCCGCCACCAGCAGCAAACCCACCACGCCGTACACCACCACCACCGCTTCCGCCGCGCTTTGCCGCAAGGCCTCCACCCGGGTCGAGCGCCCGGGCGCGATCAAGGCGTGGCCCAGGCGCAGGCCGGCTGCACCCGCCAGCACGATGGCGGTGAGTTCGAAAGCGCCGTGCGTCACCACGAACGACAGGAAGTTCTCGCCGTGGCCGCGCGCGATCAGGTAGCCGGCCAAGGCGCCGAGGAACAGCCCGTTGAACAGCAGGAAGAAGGCGCTGCCCAGGCCGGCGAAGATGCCGGCGGCGAAGCACTGGAAGCCGATGCCGATGTTGTGCATCACGTAGAAGCCGAACATCTGCCAGTCGGTGTCGGCTTCGCGCTCGCGGCCGATGCCGCCGTCGCCGGGCCCGTACATCTGGTCGAACTGCTGCACCTTGGCGGCGTCGAGCAGGTGCAGGATGAAGCCGGGATCGCGCCAGCTGGCCCAGCCCACGGCCAGCAGCGGCAGCACGAACAGCGCCGCCGCCGCCAACAGGTAGCCGCGGTGGTCGCGGACAGCCTGCGGGAACTCCACCAGCGCCAACCGCCCCAGCTGGCGCAGGCCGAAGCTGTGGCGCCGGTAGATCTGGCGGTGGGCCCGCTGGGTGAGCTGCTCCAGCCGCTGCGTCAGGTGGATCGGATAGGCGCGGGCGCGGGCCAGCGCCAGGTCTTCGCAGCAGGCCCGGTACAGGGCCGCCAGCCGCGCGCCGTCCCAGCGCTTGCCGGCCGGGCCGCTGGTGCCCTCGGCCAGCGCCAGCACGGCTTCGAGCTGCTGCCACGACGGGCTGCGCGCCGCTTCGAACTGGCGCGGCGTCATGGCGCGGCCTTGCGGTGCCCCAGCAACCAGTGCGCCACGCCCAGCAGCCGCTGCGTGACGGTCGCGGCGCTGGCGGGCGGGTTTTCGGCGGGCGTGACGCTGCGCGCCAGTTGCGCCAGTTCCTCGAAGCGCGCCCGCGTGAGGCGCGGCGCCCGCCCGGCCCAGGCCACGATGGCGGCCTGCTCCGGCTGCGACAGCAGCCGCGCCGGCGGCAGCGGCTCGGCCTCGGGCAGCGTGCCGTGCAAGCTGACCGTTTCGCTGTAGACCACCAGGGTGCCGGCGGCCAGGTCGCCCAGCCGCTTGAAGTCGGTGCGCAGCAGCAGGCTGGCGGCGCCGGCGGCATAGAGGAAAGGCAGGAAGTCGGCCGCGCGCAGCAGGTTGCGCACGATGGCCGCGCCGGGTGTCACGGGCAGGCCGGAGTCCATCACCACCTGCAGTCCCATCGCACGCTTGCCAGGGGTGGCGCCGCGGCGGGCCAGCTCGAACACCACGGGGTAGGCCCACTCGAGCAGGAAGAAGCCGATCAGCAGCAGCGCGCCGCCGACGCCGCCCAGCGCCTGCAGCACCAGGCTGGCGGCGAAGAACACGCCCAGGCGGATCGCGAAGTCGATCAGCCAGGCTTGCCCGCGCGCCACCAGGCCGGCGGGACGCAGCGCCAGCGCGATGCCTTCGGGGGTTTCGGCGTAGTAGAGCGTGTCGAGCGGCACGTGGGGTCGCGCGGCCTCAGGCCTTGACGACGATGGTGTCGGCGATCAGGTCGTGCAGGCAGCGGCGCGACTCCCGGAAGATCAGCAGCACGTCGATCAACGCGAAGGCCTGGCCGAGGACGGGCACCATGGTGAGCAGGTAGCCGACGCCGTAACGCAGGCCCAGCAGGCGTCCCAGCGAAGCGGCGCTGCCGTCGGGGCGCGTGATGCGGATGCCGACCACGCGCTTGCCCAGCGTCTGGCCACGGGTGGCCAGGGAGTGGCCGTGGATGGCGGCGAACATGACGAAGCCGACCAGGGCGGTGAGCAGCAGCGCCGGCCACGAGCCGTCGGCGGCCCAGGGGCTGAAGGACGCCAGGCGCGACGCGATCCACCAGGCCAGCAGCGCGATGACCACGTCCACCAGCGTTGCGCGCAGCCGCTCGCCGCGCCCGGCCAGCACCAGCCCGGCCTCCGGCGCCGCCACGTCCTCCACGTGCGCCTGCGGCGGCGCGTAGCGCATGTCCTGCGAAGTGTCCCCGTCCATCCCTGCCTCCGGAGTCGGCCCTCGAATCGTTGCGGGCCATTCTAGGGGGGGACCAGCGGCCTGCCCATCCCCCGCGGGGAGGGGTTGTGGCGCCGCCACCTAAAATGGCGTTCCAGGAGTGCCCCGATGACGATCAAGAGTGACAAGTGGATCCGCAGGATGTGCGAACAGCATGGGCTGATCGAGCCTTTCGAACCCCGCCAGGTGCGCGAGGTGGAGGGCCGCCGCGTGATCAGTTACGGCACCTCCAGCTACGGCTACGACATCCGCTGCGCGCCGGAATTCTAGGTCTTCACCAACATCCACAGCACGGTGGTGGACCCGAAGAACTTCGACGAAAAGAGCTTCGTCGATTTTCACGAAGACGTGTGCATCATCCCTCCCAACAGCTTCGCGCTGGCCCGCACGCTGGAGTACTTCCGCATCCCGCGCAACGTGCTGACCATCTGCCTGGGCAAGAGCACCTATGCGCGCTGCGGCATCATCGTCAACGTCACGCCCTTCGAACCCGAATGGGAAGGCTACGTGACGCTGGAGTTCTCCAATACGACGCCGTTGCCGGCCAAGATCTATGCCGGCGAAGGCTGCGCGCAGGTGCTGTTCTTCGAAAGCGACGAGGTCTGCGAAACCAGCTACAAGGACCGCGGTGGCAAGTACCAGGGGCAGCGCGGGGTGACGCTGCCGAAGGCTTAAGGCCGCTGCGCGATCGCGCAGCGCG
>JAQGMU010000415.1 GCA_028292195.1 Ramlibacter sp.
CCTGCTCCACATAGTCTTGCTGGCAATGCAGGTGGCCGTGCACCCACAGCTGCGCCTGCGCCAGCAATGGCTGCAGCGAATTGCAGAAGCCCGCGGTGCCGGGCCTGAGGCCGTAGCGCGGGTCGGCGCTGCGCAGGCTGGGCGCGAAATGCGTCACGACCACCGTGGGGCCGTCGAAGGGACGGGCGAGCGCTGCCTTCAACCAGGCCTGGCAGGCCAGCGCCTCTTCACGCCAGCCTTCGGCCAGCATCGGTTGGCCATGGCGCTGCGCCGCCGCCTTCGTCAGGTAGTAGTTGGCCGCGCGGAAGGCCTTGTGCCTGGCCTTCAGCAACTCTCCCAGGGTCGGCTCCGGCTGGCCCGGCGCCAGCGCCAGCGCGTCGAAGTCGGCCCACAGCGTGGTGCCCAGGAAGCGCACTCCCTGCAGCACCAGTTCTTCGCGTTCCAGCCAGGTGATGCCCAGCCGCTCGCAGGTGGCGCGCAGGCGCGCGTGGGTGGCGTCGAAGTCGAGGTTGTCGTATTCGTGGTTGCCGGGCACGTAGAGCACGGGCACCGGCCAACCGTGGCGCGGCGAGACGCGCGCCAGGCCGAAATCGTCGTCGTCGAGGCGGGAGCCGGGCTGGTAGGAGCCCAGGTCGCCCGCCAGCACCAGCAGGTCGGCACCGGGAGCGGGATGCGGGTGGTAGCCGGGGTTGGCCTCCAGGTGCAGGTCTGACATCAGCTGGAATTTCACCCCGCGTATTCTGGGGCAGGCGACGCCGGCAGGCAGCGCCACGGCCTGCGTCGCCGCTACAGCTTGACGCCGGCGGCTTTCACGGTCGGCGCCAGTTGCGCGACCTGCTCCTTCACGAAGCCGGCAAAGGCCGGCTGGCTCACCGGCGAGGTGGTGATGCCGAGGTCCGCCATGCGCTTCCTGAAATCGGCCGAAGCCAGGATCTCGTTGGTGGCGGTGTTCAGGCGCGCCACCACGTCGGCGGGCAGCTTCGGCGGGCCGGACAGGCCGAAGAAGTTGTCCAGCACCAGCTTGCGGTGGCCGGACTCGACCACGCTCGGAACGTCCGGCACCAGCGGCGAGCGGTTGGCCGAGGTGACGGCCAGCGGCACGATCTGGCCCGACTTGAAATAGGGCACGAAGGCCGTCACCACGTCGATGCCCACGGGCACGATGCCGGCGATCAGGTCGGTGGTCATGGGCGCGCCGCCGCGGTAAGGCACGTGGACCATGTTGATGCCCAGGTTGGCCTTCATCAGCTCACCGTAGATGTGCCCGATGGACGCCGGGCCGCCGGAGCCGAAGTCAAGCCGGCCGGCCTGCTTCGCCGCTGCTTCCAGTTCGGCCATGTTCCTGAAGCCGGCCTTCGGGTTGGCCATCACCACGCAGGGCGCGGAACCGATCAGGGCGATGTGGGTGAAGCCCTCCACCGGGTCGTAGGGCTGCTTTTCCAGCGCGAACGGGCCGATCGAGATCGGCGTGGAATTCGACAGCATCAGCGTGTAGCCGTCGGCCGCCGCCGTGTGCACGGCCAGGCCGCCGACGCTGCCGCCGGCGCCCGGGCGGTTGTCGACCACCACCGCCTGCCCGAGCTTCAGCGCCAGCTGCTCGCCCAGCTGGCGCGCCACGATGTCGCTGGCGCCGCCGGCCGGGAAGGTGACGATGATCTTGATCGGCTTGTCCGGCCAGGCGGCGAAAGCGGGCAGGCTGGCCGCGGCCGCGCCGGCGCTCACGGTCTGCAGGAAACGGCGGCGCGTGGTCGGCTGGCGGGTCGGCATGGAGGCTCCTGGTGCGGGGTGTGATGCCAGCGCACGCAAGGGACATGCCCGCGGCAATGGCCGCAGGCTCCTAATGCTGCGCGAAGGCCTTGCCGGCCGCCGCTGCCAGCGCCAGCCGCAGCCAGGCGTGGTCGCTGCGCTGGCCCTGGCGCCGGTGCCAGAGGGCGTCCACGTGCACCGGCGGCACCTCGAACGGCAGCTCGCGCAATGCCAGCTGCTCGGCCCCCCCGGTGGCGCCGACGAAATGGCGCGGCAACACGGTCAGCAGGTCCGAGGTGGCCACCACGCGACCGGCGGTGAAGAACTGGTTGACGGTCAGTACCACCCGCCGCTTCTTGCCAAGCGACGCCAGGGCTTCGTCCATGAAGCCGAACGGCCGGCCGGAGAAGCTCACCAGCAGGTGCCGCGCCGACAGGTAGCGCTTCAGCGTCATCGGCCCCTTGGCCAGCGGATGGTCGGCCCGCATCACGCAGACGTACTCGCCGTCATACAGGCGCTGGTAGTCGAAGGCGGCCATGCCCCCGGTCTCGGTCTGCGCCGTCAGGTCGGCCAGCACGGCCGGGAAGAAGCCGACGGCCACGTCGATCTGGCCCTCGTCCAGCAGCCGGCGCGGGTCGCGGGTGGTCAGCGGCACGGTGCGCATGGAAACGCCGGGAGCGTCGGTTTCCAGGATTTCCACCAGCCCCGGCATCAGGGCCGCTGCCGTCGCGTCGGCCATGGCCAGGTTGAAGGTGCTGGTGGCTTCGGATGCGATGAACTGGCCCGGGGTGATCGCGGTTTCCAGCTGGCGCAGGGCGTCGGCGATCGAGGGCCACAGCGCCAGTGCCCGGGGCGTCGGCTCCACGCCGTAGCCGCTGCGGACCACCAGCTGGTCGCCCAGCGCCTCCCGCAGCCGGCTTAGCGCATTGCTGACCGCCGGCTGGGTCATCGCCAGGTTGCGGGCAGCCCGGGTCAGGTTGCGTTCTGCCATGACCTGGTCGAACACCCGCAGCAGATTCAGGTCAAGGGTGCGGAAGTTGGGAGCTTTCATACGTTTTATGAATGATATGCATCACAAATAAAAATTAGTCAAATATCAGGGTAACCCCTATATTCACTTCACGCACCCGGCAATATCGCCACAAGCGTTGAGAAGGGGAAGCAAAAATGGCACGTTTCGTCAACACCGAACTCCGCACCCAGCACGCGGGCATCGCCCGTTTTACCCGAGGCTTCCAGGCCCTGGCCCAATTCAATGCCGTCCACGCCGCGTTGGCCGCCCTCGCCCTGGTCGGCTCGCCGGCCCGCAGCGCAGCCGCCAAGTTGGGCGCCGCGCTGGAAAAGCAGGCCGATGTCCGCAAGCAGCGCCGTGAAGACGAACGCCTCTGGAACGTCGCCCTGACCGACGCCCGCGTCATGGCCGACCTGAGCCGCGCGATGAGCCGCGACGCCGGCCGCGACGCCCGCGGTTACTACTAAGCCCAGCCATGGGCACGCTCGCTCCCACCGGCCGGGTAGGGCAGGTGCTGAAGCTGATGCCGGGGCCGCTCCTGCGCGCGCTCGATGGCTGGTCGCACCGTCGCGCGATGGCGCGGCAGCTGCAGCGGCAACAGGCCTGGCTGAACCGCCAGGCGCCGCTGCCGGCGCCCTTGCATGTGCAGTACAAGCTGAAGCCCTGGCGCGACTGATACGCTCAGCCCCAGTGAAGGCCACCTCCGGGTGGCCTTCTGCTTTTTCAGGCCCCCGCCGGTCCCCTCTACGCGCTCTATATACTCGCGCGCCAGACGCGGAGCACCCGCGCGGAGGAGCCGATGGAGGAGCAGCC